>NZ_KI518199.1:4200-27895 GCF_000479045.1 Cetobacterium somerae ATCC BAA-474 | reverse complement strand
TATTTTTTAATAAATCAATATATTCTATATAAATATACAAGAAAAGAGATAAAAATCTTTTTTTGAGATGAATAAAATTATTATTAACGTTAAATTTACTGTAACTTAATTTTGCTTTAACATATTTTTGTTAAAATAAGTATATTTACATAATATTAGGGAGGAAGTAAAAATGATATTTAGAGGAAGTTTTGATAATGATAAAAATATTGAAAAATTAGAGTATAAATTTATGGTATCAAATGGTATTAATAGAATCTCTTTAAATTTAAATAAGGGACCCTTTGAACATATAATAATATCTTTAGAGGATAGCGAAGGAAGAACTAGAATATTAACATCTTTTAAAACTACTAAGAAGAAATATTATTTAACAACGCATTGGGAGAGTACTTCAAATTGTTGTATTCCAGGAGAGTTACCAGAGGGGGAATGGAAATTAAAACTGTTAAAAAACTATGTTGTAAGTGACGAGTTTGAGTTAGAGATAAAAATTGAAAATGGAAATCTGATAAAAAAAGAAAATATGAAAAAGATAACTTTAAAAGATTGCTATTTAGATACAAAAGAGTGGTATGCAGGAGAGCTTCACAATCATACAAATATATCTGATGGAGGTATATCGTTAAGAGATATAAAAAAAGAATTAATTAAAAAAGAGATAGATTTTATATTTCCAACAGAACATAACAGTGTTTTAACAAAATATCCAGACATAGATATTCCTGTGATACCTTCAACAGAGCTGACATTAGATAATTTAGGGCACTTTAATCTTTTTGGTTTAAAAAAAATAATAGATTATTATAATCATATAGATGAAAATGATACCAAAGAGATTTCATTAACAAAAATATTTAAAGAGGTTAAAAAGCAAGGTGGATATGTATCATTAAATCATCCGTTTCATAATACTTCAAGAATGTTTTTAGGGTTGTTTTATAATATTGATTTAAAAGATTTAGATTTTATAGAGGTAATAAACTCTCCAACAAGAGAAGGGAATAATCCATATTATGATAAAAAAGCATTAGAAGCATTGGATATGTTATGGTGTGATGGACATAAAATATTTGCAGTAGGTGGAAGCGACAATCATGGAGAAAGTTTAGGAGATCCTTTAAACTATATAAGATTAGATAAATATGAAACTAAAAATATTTTAGAAAATATGAAAAAAGGACGAACTTATATATCTAGAGTAGGAGAGATAAAACTTAGAATGGAAAATAATGGACAGATTGTTTATCCAGGAGATGAAATATATGGTGAAATCAGCATAAAAATACTTTCTTCACAAACTTTAATTTGGAGAGTTATTAAAAATGGAAAAGTTATAAATATGATTGTAGGACAAGAGATTAATATTTTTAATGAACTTAAAGAGGGAGAATACCTAAGAATTGAGGGAGTATCAGAAAAAGATGAGCCTATGGTGGTAATAAATCCAATATATAATAGCTTAAAAAAACCATCTTTAGAAAAGTGGTTCCAAATAAAAGAAAAAATATGGGTAGAGTGAAAAAGTTAGCTTGAATACTAATTCAAAATAATAAAAATAAAAAAAGTATTGATTTATAGTACAAAAAGAGTTATTATTGGTGTACACTAAAAAATACATTTATTAGGAGGCTATTATGTCATATGCTTTTTTCATGCCATCAATTTCTTATATGGGAGAGGGATGTATTAAAAATCTAGGAAATGAAATTAAATCGAGAGGTTTAAAAAAGTCTTTAATAGTAACAGATAAAATATTAGTAAATATTGGTTTAGTTAAAAAATTAACAAATGTATTAGATGAGAATAAAATAGAGTATGTTATCTTTGATGAAACAAAACCAAATCCAACAGTGACAAATGTTAATGATGGATTGAAAATTTTAAAAGATAATGGATGTGATTTTGTAATATCTTTTGGTGGAGGATCACCTCATGATGCAGCAAAAGGGATAGCTTTAGTAGCTGCTAATGGTGGAGAGATAAAAGATTACGAAGGGGTAGATAGATCTGCACACCCTCAACTTCCTTTAATGTCAATAAATACAACAGCTGGAACAGCTTCAGAGATGACAAGATTTTGTATAATAACAGATGAAGATAGACATGTAAAAATGGCTATAGTAGATAAAAATGTAACTCCAATTATAGCTGTAAATGATCCAGAGTTAATGTTAGATATGCCAAAGAGTTTAACAGCAGCAACAGGAATGGATGCTTTAACACATGCAATAGAAGCTTATGTTTCAACAATTGCAACTCCAGTAACAGATGCATGTGCTGAAAAAGCTATAGAGCTGATTTCTAAAAACTTAAGAGATGCTGTATTTAATGGAAAAGATATTAAAGCAAGAGATAATATGGCTTATGCAGAGTATTTAGCAGGAATGGCTTTTAATAATGCTTCATTGGGATATGTTCATGCAATGGCCCACCAATTAGGAGGATTCTATGATTTACCTCATGGTGTATGTAATGCAATTTTACTACCTCATGTAGTTAGATATAATGCTGAAGTATCAAAAGAGAAATTAAGAAAAGTTGCAATATTGTTAGGAGTAAATCCTCATATTGTAAATGAAAATAATTCAGCTGATTTAGCAATAGAAGAGATTGTAAAGTTATCAAATGATATTGGAATTCCAAAAGGAATAAAAGAGTTAGGAGCTAAAGAGGAAGACTTTACTATTTTAGCAACAAATGCTTTAAAAGATGCATGTGGATTTACAAATCCTAAACAAGCTACGTTAGAGGAAATTATTGAGATATATAGAAGTGCAATGTAAAAAAATAATATAAATATTTTAAGTAAAGTGTCAGAAAATGTTTCTGGCACTTTTTTGTTTAAAATTTTATTTGAAGTTTAAAGATAGTTTTTACAATTAATTTACTGATAATTTATTTTATATTAACAGGAAGGTGTTAAAGTAAGTTAGAATTAAAGTTTTAGGGAGGAGAAATGATGAAAAAATTTGTTTTATTGGCAACACTTTTATCAACTGTTTTAACTTATGGAGAAACTTTACAAGAGATTCAAGAGAAAGCACAAAAAGAAGGGGAAGTATTATCCGTAGGAATGCCTGATAACTGGGCCAATTGGAAAGATACTTGGAGTCAAATAAAAGAAAAATATAATATAAAACATAGTGATACTGATATGAGTAGTGCTCAGGAAATTGCAAAATTTAAAAATGAGGGAAAAAATGCTACAGCAGATATTGGTGATATAGGAGCAGGATTTGCAAATATTGCTGTGAAACAAGGGGTTACTCAACCATACAAAACAAGCTATTGGGAAGAGGTACCAGAGTGGGCTAAAGATAAAAATGGACATTGGATGTTAGCTTATACAGGAACAATAGCCTTTATAGTGGATAAAGATAAAATTCCAGAAAAAGATATACCTAGATCTTGGGAGGCTTTAAAAAATAGCAAATTTAAAGTAAGTCCAGGAGATGTTGGAACAGCAGCTCAAGCTTCAAGTGCAGTTTTAGCAGCAGCTTATGCATTAGGTGGAGATGAAAATAATATAGAACCAGCAATAAAGTATTTTGCTAATTTAGCAAAAGAGGGAAGAGTATCAGCAGCAGCACCTAATATTCAAAATTTAGAAAAAGGTGAAGTTGAAGTTGGATTGATTTGGGATTTTAATGGTTTGAGCTATAGAGATTCAATTGATAAAGATAGATTTGAAGTTTTAATCCCTTCAGATGGTTCTCTTATAAGTGGATATACAACAATAATTAATAAATGGGCAAAGAATCCAAATGCAGCTAAATTAACAAGAGAATATATATTTAGTGATGATGGTCAAATAAATTTAGCTAAAGGAAATGCAAGACCAATTAGAAAAATTGAGTTGCCAGAGGATATAAAGAAAAGGATGATTCCAGATGAGCAGTATAAGAATGCAAGAGCTATTGAAAATCATGAGGCTTGGGACAAAACTTCAAAAAATTTAGGAAGAGTTTGGCAAGAGGAAGTTTTAGTAAATAGAAAGTAGGAGGGATTATGAAGAAGTTAATTTTAGTTTTAATCGATGGGATGGGAGATCACGTAAGTCACAAAATGGGATATTTAAAAGCTTTAGAATCAGCTAATATGGGGGAAAAATTTACTTTGCTAAGTGAACTTCCAAGTCTTTCAAGACCACTTTATGAAACTATTTTAACAGGGAAGACTCCAATAGAAAGTGGAATAATAAATAATCAGATAAATAGAATGTCTAAGGAGGAAAGTATATTTTCTTTGGCAAAAAAAGCTAATTTGAAAACAGCAGCCGTTGCATACCATTGGGTACACGAGTTATATAACGGACCTTTCAATATAGAAGAGGATATTGAAGTTGAAGATTTAGAAAAAAATATAAACTATGGAAGATTTTATTGGGAAGATAGCTATCCAGATTCTCATCTATTTTCTTTAACTAATAAGCTTATAAAAGATAAAAATCCAGACTTTTTACTTTTACATACTATGAATATTGATGATGCAGGTCATAAATATGGGGGACTTTCAAAAAAGTATGAAAATAGAGTTCACAAATTGAATTACTACTTCTCACACTATTTACCGATGTGGCAAGAGGCTGGATATGAGATTATAATAACTTCTGATCATGGAATGGATGAAAAGGGAAACCATGGAGGAGATAGCAAACTTGAAAGAGAAGTTCCTCTTTGGATTTTAGGAGATATGTCTAAAGATTATAAAGAGAAAAAAATAGATCAAAAAGATATAAAGAAAATATGTTGTGATATTTTAGGAGTAAGTTGAGATTGGAGGAAGCCTTGGAAAATATTTTAAAACTTGAGAAGTCCAAAAAAATAAGTATACCTAAAAGAGGTTTAAAAGAGCATGAGAAAGGATTTTTAATTTTAATTCCTTTTATAATTTTAATAGGAATGTTTTTAATAACTCCTTTTATCTCAGTTGTCATAGGAAGTTTTTTAAATGAATTTAATGAGATTACTTTAGAGAACTATGAGTATATATTAAAAAGTAAATTTATAAAGCAATCGGTTTTTAATTCCATAGAGCTTGCGCTAGTTTCAACTTTTGTTGGATTATTAATCTCTCTTCAAGGAGCATACTCTTTAAACAGATTAAAAAATAGTTCAAAAAAGAATATCTTACTATTTATAAATATGCTTTCAAATTTTAGTGGAATACCACTTGCTTTTGCTTTCATAATTCTTCTTGGAAGCAATGGAGTAATGACAATTTTACTGAAAAATATTGGGCTAATAGATGGGTTTGATGTTTATTCAAAAACTGGGTTGATGCTTATGTACATATATTTTCAGTTACCACTAGGATTACTTTTACTATATCCAGTATTTGATAGATTAGATCCTCAGTGGCAAGAGATGGTTAATATATTAGGGGGAGGAACTTTCACATTTTGGAAAAGAGTTGGAATTCCAGTTATGTTAAAAGAGATTTTAGGAACAGTACTTATAATGTTTGCAAATGCCATGGGAGCTTATGCATGTACGTTAGCTCTAACAAATGGAACATACAATGTAATGACAATAAGAATTACTAGCTATATAGCTGGAGAGGTAGCTTATGAACCAGGTATAGCTAGTGCAATGTCAATACTGTTAGGGGGAATATTGATTTTTGTTGTAATAATAAATGAAGTGATGTTAAAAAAGAAAAGAGGAAAATATGAAAAATAAAATTCATATATGGGTTGTAATAACTATATTAACGACACTGTTTTTACCAATATTAGGGACATTACTATACTCTTTAAGTACTAAATGGACTAATACTTTGTTACCTCAAAGTTTGACACTAAAATGGTATTTAGAAATTTTTCAAAATGAGATGTTTTTAAATGCTATTGGAAAAAGCTTTTGGATATGTTTAATCTCTCTGTTTTTTATAGGGATAGTACTTGTACCAACTGTATTTGTAGCTACTTACTACTTTAGAAAAATAGAAAAAATGATGGAGTTATTGGTGTTAATTTGTTTTGCTGTTCCTGGTGCAGTTTCAGTTGTAGGACTTATAAAATTATATTCAAATGAACCTTTTAGATTGGTAGGAACAACATATATTTTAGTGGGAGTATATTTTGTCTTAGCTTATCCCTTTGTTTATAGAGGGATAAAAAATAGTTTAGCTGGATTAAATATAAAGGAGTTAGTTGAAAGTGCTAATATATTAGGGGCTAGCACAAAAGTAGCTTTTTTTAGAGTGATAGTTCCAAATATTTCAAAGGGATTGAGTGTTTCAATGTTGCTAACTTTTTCTATGCTATTTGGAGAGTTTCTATTAGTAAATATGTTGGTTGGAGGAAAGTTTCAAACTGTTCAAATGTATATAAATAGTATAAAATCTGGATATAGTGGTCATTACTCAAGTGCTTTAGTAATAACGTATTTTGGGATACTATTGATGTTAACAACAATAGCTTTTTATATAGGAGAAAAAAATAATAGGAGATAGATAATATTATGAGTTTTATAGTTGGAAAAAATTTAGAGAAAAGATATGATAAAACTACAGTTTTTAAAAATATAAACTTTAATATAAAAAAAGGTGAGTTTGTGACACTTTTAGGACCATCAGGTTGTGGGAAGTCCACTCTTTTAAGATGTATAGCTGGATTAAATGAGATAAACAATGGAGATATTTATATTGAGGGAGAAAATGTAACAGATAAATCAGCTAAAGATCGTGGCATAGGAATGGTTTTTCAAAACTATGCTCTTTTTCCAAATATGACTGTATTTGAAAATATAGCTTTTGGTTTAGAGATGAAAAAGTTAAAAAAAGGTTATATAGAGAAAAAAGTTGATGAGATGTTAAAGTTAGTACATTTAGAGGAGAAAAGAGATTTTTATCCAGCCCAACTTTCAGGAGGACAAAAGCAAAGGGTAGCTATAGCTAGATCTTTAGCCACAGAACCTAAAATATTGCTTTTAGATGAGCCATTATCAGCTTTAGATGCTAAAGTTAGAAAATCTTTAAGAGAACAATTAAAAGAGATTCAAAAAGAAACTAACGTTACAACAATTTTTGTAACTCATGATCAAGAGGAAGCTCTTACAATTTCAGATAGAGTTTTTATAATGGATAAGGGAAATATAGTTCAAGTGGGAACTCCAGAAGAGATATATACAAATCCAAAGACAGTTTTTATGGCTCAATTTATTGGAAACTATAATATTTTGAAAGATGAGGAAACAAGAAAAGTTTTTGGAAATGAAATATTTGGAAATATAGCTATAAGACCAGAGGCTATATATGTAAGAGAGATTGAAAGAAACTATAATCTAGATGATTTCATACTAAAAAAAGGAATAGTTAAGGATTTTTCTATTTTAGGAAATGTAATTAGATATTTTATTGAGTGTAAGGGTGTCAGCTTAAGAGTGGATCTTTTAAATAGAGGACTTGGAAAGCTTTATGAAATAGGATCAGTTTTGGATTTGATGTTTTTGAAAAAGGAGATTAAATACTATTAACAAATCTTTTACGAAAACTTTATACTTATTTAACATCTGTATGTTAGACTGATTTTAGAAAATAAAAACTAAGGGGGAGTAAAGATGAGTAAAATGAAGATTAAGTTAGTAACACTAACAGCATTTTTAGCAATGACAGCTGTAACACAAGGGGTACAATTAAAAGATGTAAAGCCAGGATTTGCTAAAAATGTAATCTTTTTAATTCCAGATGGATCAAGTTCAACAGTATCAACTTTAACTAGAGCAGTATATAATGATGGTGAAAGTTTAAATATTGACGAGATGGCATCAGGAATGGTAAAAACTTATAACTCAGATACTTTTATAGCAGATTCAGCACCAGCAGGGACAGCTCTTGCAACAGGATGGAAAACACAGGATAAACTAATAGGGGTAAAACCTAAGGCAGCAACTCTAAATGGAGCAAGAGTTCCAGAGGTAGGAGATGAGTTAGCACCAGCAGCTTCAGTTTTAGAAGCAGCTAAGTTAGATGGGAAAGCTGTTGGAATTGTTGCAACTTCTGAAGTATTACATGCTACTCCAGCAGATTTTACAACACACTCAATACATAGAAATAACTACTCTGTAATAGGAGAACAGCAAGTTCATCAAAATTTAAATGTAGTTTTTGGAGGGGGGAAAAGTTATCTTAAAAAAGATAACGCAACAGAGGCAAACTCTAAAAAGCGTACTGATGGAGAGGATATGTTAGAGTCATTACAAGCTAATGGTTATAATATTGTTCAAACTTTAGATGAGATGAAAAGTTTAAATAAAGATTTTGTATGGGGGCTATTTGCTGAAAAAGATATGCCTTATGATTTAGATCGTGATAAAGGTACAACTCCATCTTTAGCAGAGATGACAGAGAAAGCTATTGAACTTTTATCAAAAGATAAAGATGGGTTTTTCTTAATGGTAGAGGGATCTAAAGTTGATTGGGCTGGACACGCAAATAATCCAATTGCCATTACATCAGAGTATGCAGCTTTTGACAAAGCTGTAGGAGTAGCATTAGATTATGCAAAGAAAAATAGTGATACTTTAGTAGTAGCAGTAACAGATCATGGAACTGGTGGATTATCTATAGGAAACTTAAAAACGTCATATAATTATCCTGAACTGCCTGTAGATGTATTTACAAAAGATATGAAAAAAGCTAAATTTACAGAGGTTCTAACAGCTGAAAAAATATCTAAAGATAAAGCTAATACAAAAAGTTTAGCTAAAGAGATGTTAGGGTTAGATTTAACAACTGAAGAGTTAAATATGATTGAAAAAACTCAAAAAACATCTGAGATAGAGACAATTTTAGGAAAAGCTATGAGTGAAAGAGCTCATTTAGGTTGGACAACAAATGGGCATACGGGAGAGGATGTACCTCTTTATGTTTACACGTCTAACTATGCAAATCAGTTGACAGGAACTGTTAATAATTCTGATATAGCTTTGTATATTGCAAAAGCTATGAATTTAGATTTAGATAAAGCAACAGATGAGTTATTTGTATCTGGTAAAAAAATTAAAGATATGGGAATAGAGTTAGATATAGATTCAACAAATAAATTCCAACCTGTATTCAAATTAAGTAAAAATGGAAAGCAGTACACATTCCATGAAAATAAAAATTACTATGAAACAGATGGAAAAAAAGTTAAGTTTAATGGAATAGTTGTATTTAATGGTAAAGAGGTATTCATTCCAAATGCAGCTATAAAAGATATAAAATAATAAAAAAGCCACTGAGAGTAAAATATATAAAAAATACTCTAAAGTGGCTTTTATTATTTTAAAATGTTTAATTTTTTAAAGATATATGTAATAACCACGGTTATAATAATTCCAATAAATGTGTCTAGAACTCTTTTGAATCCATATAAGTATGGAGCTTCAGAGGTAATTCTATAAACAATAATTAGAAAAACTACAGAAGCGATAGCAGAGGGTATTTTTAATTTTTTCTCACAAAAGAAAATGATGATAAACTCTCCAACAATGACTTTTAGTATTAACGGGAATGGAATATAAGAAAATATGATACCAATAACTCCACCGATTAGAGTACCAAAGCCTCTATTTTTAGCATTTTCTATTAGCTTTTCAAAATCCACATGAGTTATGATAACACAAGTTATTGCTGTATAAAAAAGACCAATGGGTTCTACATTGAAAAATTGACCAACTACAGTTGTAATAACGATAGATGTAATAGTGATTATAGTTTTTTGAATTAATTGATCCATAAAATTTAAACTCCTTCACTTAAATTGTGTATTTAACTTTTAATACAATAGTTGATGAAACTTTCCTATAAAAAAGAAAAAAATCTTTACTAATTATAGATACTCATATATAATTTAAGATAATAGAAAAATAGTAAGGAGTATCTATGATAAAGAATATGATGTTTATTTTACTTACTTTAGCTAGTTCTGCTATGGCTTCAATGGGAAGTTATTCAATTAATGAGAAATTAAATTTAGATTCATCTCTTTCAATAGAAAATATTAAGGTAAGAAAGAGTAATAGTTTTGCATTTACACCAAATAGTTCAGTAGAAAATCTATATAGAGAGTTAAATTTAACAAATAAAATGGATTTTACAACATTTTCAAATGCTATTTCGGGAATGAAAAAATTAAAAGATGTAAAAGAGGATATTATAACGATAATCGATTTTACAAAATCTTCAATTAAAGAGAGGTTTTTTGTAATTGATTTGAAAAATAAAAAGACACTATTTTCAACATATGTTATGCATGGAAAAAATAGTGGAGAAAGTATACCAAGAGAGTTTTCAAATGCTGTAAACTCTTTTAAAAGTTCACCTGGATTTTATAAAACAGAGAATACATATAACGGTGAATACGGATACTCTTTAAGATTAAATGGATTGGAAAAAGGGATTAATGATAAGGCTAGAGAAAGAGCTATAGTTGTTCATGGCTCTCAGTATGCTAAACCAAAACCAGGTGCGAAGAAATTAGATCGAAGCTTAGGGTGTCCTGCTATACCAAAAGAGATATCAGACAAAGTTATAAATAAGATAAAAGATGGAAGATTGCTATATATTCATACAAATGAAAAAAGTTATGCTCAAAAGAGTTCAATAATATAACTAAAATAGTACTACAGCGGAGGATTGATGCAAAAGAGTAAATATTTTAAAGGGAAAGAGTTAGTTTCACCAGAGGTATATAAAATTTATGGTGAGGAAGCAATTAAATTTATAGCAAAGGATATATTAATATTTTTAGATTTATTGAGAGAGGATTTGGGAGTTCCTATTTTAGTAAATAGACCAAGTGTAGGAATAACTCAAAGAGGATTAAGAACAACTATTGATAGTATAGTAAAAGATAAAGTTAAAAATAATAAGTTATATCTAAGTGCACATGTATTAGGAAGAGGTGTAGATTTTGAAGTTCCAAGTATGGATATGAAAAAAGTCTATGAAAGAATAATAAATAATCCTAGAAGATATTCAATGATAACAAGAATAGAGGATCCTAATGTGACATTAGCTAAGGGTTATATACATGTGGATAATATGGAAACTGGAAAAAATGGAATATATATATTTAAACCGTAAGCTAATTAAAGCTTACGGTTTTTTTATAAAGATATTTATTATTTTTTAGACTCGTGGAAAAGTTCGCTTAAAGTAACAATATTTTGTAATTCACTAGGAATAATAATTTTTGTAGCTTGACCATTTGCAACTTTTTCAAAAGCTTCCATCCCTTTTATCATAAGAACACTTTTATCAGGAGCAGCTTCTTTAATAAGTTTAATGGCTTCAGCATTAGCTCTTTGGATACTAAGAATAGCTTCTGCTTCTCCCTCAGCCTCTCTAATAGCCGTTTCTTTTTTAGCTTCAGCTCTTAATATAGCAGCCTCTTTTTCTCCCTCAGCAACTAATATAGCAGATGTTTTTTGTCCCTCAGCTCTAAGAATTGACTCTCTTCTCTCTCTTTCTGCCTTCATCTGCTTTTCCATAGCATCTTGAATTTCAGCAGGAGGAATAATATTTTTAAGTTCCACTCTATTTATCTTTATTCCCCAAGGATCAGTAGCCTCATCTAAAATAACTCTCATCTTAGTATTGATTGTATCTCTTGATGTTAAAGTAGCATCAAGTTCTAACTCTCCAATTAAATTTCTTAAAGTTGTTGCTGTTAAATTTTCAATAGCATTTAAAGGATTTTCAACACCATAAGTATATAACTTAGGATCAGTAATTTGGAAATAAACAACAGAGTCTATTTGCATAGTAACATTATCCTTTGTAATAACTGGTTGTGGTGGAAAGTCTATAACTTGCTCTTTTAAAGATACTCTTTTAGCAATTCTATCAACAAATGGGATTAAAACATTTAAACCAACATCCCAAGTAGCTAAGTATGCTCCTAATCTTTCTACAACGAAAGCTTGTGACTGAGCAACGATTCTAATATGTGTTCCAATTAAAAATACAGCAATAAGTATTAAAATAAATAAAAATAACATATAACCCCTCCTAATATTTTTTAGATAAAACTAATTTGTTTCCCACAATTTTCTCTACAATAGCTTCATCTCCAACGCTGAAGTTAGATTTAGATATACCTTCCCAGATTTTCCCATCTAAATATACAGTATAGAAATTATTACTTCCACGAACTTCAATTTTTTCGATTTTTACAACTTTTCCTTTAATACGATTTAACTCCTTACTATTTCCTTTAAAATGTTTTAAGGCAAGCTTTCGAATTAGAACTAAAAAAAGTAAAGAAGCACCAACGAAAATATAAAACTGATTTTCTAAGGAAGCTTCATAGAAAATCATTGTTAAAAAAGCTCCTAATGCAAACCAAATGGATATAAGCCCAAATGTTAAAATCTCAATAACTAAAAATACTACTCCTATAATAAACCAAAGTAACATAGTTACAGCTCCTTTCTTAAAAGATTAATATAATGTTCTAACATCAGAATTAATAACTACACTATCAGAGTTAAAAATAATAACCCATTTATATTGAGGATTATGATTATCTCTAGAACGACTTCCCTTACCGGCTCTAAATGAAGCAGAAAAAGAGTTATATCCAGGACTATTAATAGTTACATCATGGTATGTCCAAACAGTATTCCCTTGATTATTTACATCAACTGAGTATGGTTCACCAAAAATACTTTTAATCTCTTGTTGAGTTGTTTGATTTTCAACTACACTACTTTCAATAGTATATGTAGAGAGATTTTTATTATAAATAGAGTTATTGGTACAACTTAAATAGAAAAAACTTAAGAAAAGAAGTAAAGATATCTTTTTCATAAAAAACCTCCTTAATAATCTAGTTATAAAAATACTAACATAAAACTACTTAAGAAGCAATGAATTAAGAAAATATTAAATTGAAATAGAGAGGGATAAATGATATTATGTGATAAAAATTTGGAGGGTGATTATATGATAAGATGTCCTTGGTGTGAAAGTAGTGATTTATATAGAAAGTATCATGATGAAGAATGGGGGAAGCCTGTTTATGATGATAGAACTCATTTTGAGTTTTTAGTTTTAGAATCAGCTCAATCAGGGCTAAGTTGGATAACAATATTAAAAAAAAGAGAAAATTATAGAGTAGAGTATGATAACTTTAATCCAGATATAGTGGCTCTGTATGATGAAGACAAAATACTAAAAATGTTAGAAAATCCTGGTATAGTAAGATATAGAAAAAAGATAGAATCATCTATAAGTAATGCAAAAGAGTTTTTGAAAATTCAAAAAGAGTTTGGGTCTTTTAATGAATATATATGGTCTTTTACAGAAAAGAAAATTATAAAAAATAATTGGACAACTTTAAGTGAAGTTCCAGCAAAAACAGAGTTATCAGATACAATAGCAAAAGATTTGAAAAAAAGAGGATTTAAGTTCTTAGGAAGCACAACTGTTTACTCGTATCTACAAGCTATAGGAATAGTAAATGATCATCTATTAGAATGTCAATTTAGAGATTAAAAAAATGGATGAACAATAGGTTCATCCATTTTGTCTTTAAAATAAAGTGCTTGTAGATGCGTATGGATAATCAGATGTCCATACGTATTTCTCTGTTTTATAGCTATATTCAAATTTACAAGTATACGAAACAACTCTATTGATATTAATATACCCTTTATCCTCAGCAGCTTCAACACCTTTAGGATTTAAAAATGCAATAACTTTAAGCTCTCCAGAACCATAAGTTCCAACTTTTTTAAAGCTAACCATATGAGCTGAAGAAGTTTTTAAATCAAAACCATATTTTTCAGCTTCAGCTTTCAAAATATTTGTTTCAACAGTATCAGCTACCTTAGTATCGTTTACAGAATACTCCTTATATGGACTTGAAGAATCAACAGGTGTTTTTGATACTGCGTTGTCATTATTACACCCTACTAATAAAGACATGAAAACTAATGAAGCTAATAACTTTTTCATAATGCCCCTCCTATTTAATATATTTCAAAAAGAATATTTTTTATAATGTGGTTAGCTAAATTTTGTCCACACTCATCATAAAGAAGTCTATTTCTTTTCATAACTAGATAGTTATGTAAACTATGAAGATGTGAATACAGTGGTAATGCTTCCATCTCTTTATATATTTGAATTAGATGATTTCTATCTAACTCATCATAATATGCATTAGTTTTTTCAATGATAAAACTTTGTATATCTTTAGGAGATAAGTAGTTAGACTTTAAAATTATAGTTTGAATAGAGTAAATCTCTTTTTGTAAAACAATTGCTTTCTCAGAAGAATTGATATTTTTTGTAATAACTAAATAATTAATAAAATTTTGAAGTTGATTTGACATAATAATAAACTCCTCCTTCTTAAAAATTAAATGAACTTTTACCTTATAAATACTAAAAAAAATACGATTTCTTTTAAAAAAAATAAAATATTAAAAAAATAAAAAGTAATCATTTAAAGAGTAAGAATAGAGGTTGACAATCTAAATTAAAGGGATATAATACAGTTATTATAGCAACTACATTGGAGGTTGAAATCTATGGACAAAAAAGAACTTATAAAAAAACTTAATATATTAAGTAAATTTAATTTAGAGAAGTCGTTATTGGAAAATACAGCAACAGGAGTAACAATTCCTAAAATAAGATTATCTTTTGTTACTGGAGGGGGAATAATAACTGGTGATATTATGACTCTTGAGGAGCTAAAGGAGGAGTTTTTAGCATTTGGTTCTAATAAAAAAGATCATGAATCTTTATCAGAAGTGAATCCTTTAAGCTTAGTTCTTCATGACAATGATTTACAAAATTCTATTTATGATAGTTTTCTACCATTGAGAGATGTATCTATTGCCAACTCTGAGCATATAACTAAGTTAAACTTTTTAGCTTTATTTTATGATGAAGTAATTGGTGTAACTGTAGGGAAATAATTTAGAATTTTAAAAGATTAAGTTGCTATAGAAAAAGCTGCTAGATTGAAATATCATTTGGCAGCTTTTTAAATATGAGGAAATTTACTGGAGGGGAAGAGAATGAAATGGAATAAATTGTTATGTGAAAAAAGATTTAAACAAAGTTCAAATGAAGCTTATGAATTTGATGAAAGAAATGAATTTGATAAAGATTATTCTAGAATAATTTCTAGTTCATCCTTTAGAAGATTACAGGATAAAACTCAAGTGTATCCTTTAAAAAGAGGGGATTTTGTACGAACAAGATTGACTCACTCTCTTGAAGTTTCTCATATAGCCTCATCTATTGGAAAATCTATAGAAAAATATTTACAAAGAGGAGATCAAAAGATATCGTCATTACTATCAGTTACAGGATTGATTCATGATTTAGGAAATCCACCTTTTGGTCATTCAGGAGAATATATAATTCAGGATTTTTTTAAAGAGTATTTAAAAAAAAGTGGCTATGATAACATACTAACGAATATACAAAAAGAAGATTTATTATGTTTTGATGGAAACGTTCAAACATTTAGAATATTAAGAAAGCTACAGTATCTAGGAGATAAAGATAGCTATAATTTAACTTATGCAACTTTAGCTACGATAATGAAATATCCAACAAACTCTGTAGAAGGAAATAAAAAAGACAAAGGAAAACTTATTGAAAGAAAGTTTGGATATTTTGATAGTGAAAAAAGTGATTACGATAAAATTTTTGAAGAGATGGGTATAAAAGGAAAAAGACATCCAATAACATTTTTGTTAGAAGCAGCTGATGACATAGCATATTGCGTTGCTGATATAGAGGATGGAGTTCAGAAGAAATTTATAACACTTCAAGATTTAAAGAATATGTTGAAAAAAATAGGAAGAAAATCTTTAGAAGTACAGGAGTTATTAGAGAAAATAAAAGAGTACGAAGAGAAAAACAAAGAGATAGAAAATAGTAGTTTGTTTGAAAAGATTGTTGTTCAAAAAATTAAAATATATATTCAAGGAAAAATGATTCAAGAGGTTATAAAATCTTTTATAAAAAATGAAGAGTTTATTTTAGATGGTAATTTTAATAAAGAGTTACTAGATGATGGGGCATATAAAGAGATAAAAGATGGATTGAAGAATTTGGCTAAAAACAAGATATTTCAATCAAAAGAAAGAGTTTTTACAGATATTTTAGCAGCTAAAGTTTTAAGAAAGTTATTGAATATTTTTATTGAAGGGATGATAGATTGGTTAAACAATGGAGAGGAAGCATCTTTAACATCTAGAAATATAAGAGTGTTAATTTCTGAAAATTATATTATTAATTATGAGTCAGAGTTAAAAGAGTGTAAAAATAAAGGGGATGAAATCTATACGACTCTTAAACTATGTGTAGATTTTATAAGTGGGATGACAGATCAATTTGCAGTTGATTTATATAAAAAATTACAGGGAATTAGTGAGTAATAGATGAATAGAATCTTTTTATAAACTTTATTTTTTGATATAATAGAATAAGAGAATAAAATATTTTTGTCAGGAAGGGGTTTTAGAAGATGAAAGAGTATATCTCAATAAGAGATATTGTAAAAAGTATGGATTTAACAACAAGAACATTAAGATATTATGAAGAAATTGGTTTAATAAAAGCTTCTCAAGAGGGAAGAGGAAATAGATTTTACTCTAAAGAGGAGATAAATAAGCTGATATATCTAAATGAGCTTAAAAATAGAGGGTTTAGTTTAAAAGAAATAGAGGGACTTTTGGGAAATAAATGCTGTAATCAAAAAAATATATATTTAAAATCAAGAGTTGAAGAGAATGAAAAAACAATAAATTATTTAAAATGGCAAAATGAAAAAATAGAAGAAGAGATGGATATAATTGAAAAGTTTGGCTTGGAAAATATATTTATAAACATTGAAGATATGCCATTGAGAAAGTATTTTACTGTTAAAGAGAGCAATAAAATTTATAATGATCCAGATGTAGAAAGTGTTTGGAATTTAGAAAATTATGACATAATGGATGAAAAAACTTATGGTGGAGATTTTGAAAAAATACTTTCAAAAGAGTCTGATGAGTATACTTTAGAACTTTATCCTCACAAAAATGGAGATTTTATTTTACCAGAAGGAAAATATCTAGTTGCTTATTCAAGAGATGGATTAAATAAACAGTTTGAAATCTTTAAAAAAATGGAGAGTTTTTTAAAAGAGAGAGCGCTAGAATATGAAAATAGAGTTTATGTAGAAAATAAATTTAGAATCTTTTGTAAAAGAGAGCGAAAAGTTGTTTTAATAACAAAAGCTTTTATAAAGATTTCATAAAATTACAAAAAAGATTATAAATTAATCATATTAAATTTATTTTAAATCAATTTTAACGTAACGTCAAAAAAATATTGACGTTACGTTATTTTTTTAATATACTAGCATTATTGAAAAAACTTGAGGAGGATTTTATGGAAGGCAATTTGAAAAAAGGTTTATTTTTTGGTGGATTAGTTGGATTTGCATGGGGATTAGACACTGTTTTAATGGGACTTGTAGGAAGTAGTACAATTTTAAAAACATCATCATCGAGTACGTTAGTTTCAGCATTTTTACATGATGCGTTTTGTTTTTTTTGGTTAGTTTTAGTTGCTCTATTTAACAGACAACTTATGGATACTTTTAAACTTTTAAAAACAAAAAAAGGGAAGGCAACATTTTTAGCAGCACTAGTTGGAGCTCCTATTGGAATGAGTGGATATGTAATAGGAATTAAATATGCAGCCCCAGCGTATGCATCAAGTTTATCAGTTATATATCCAGGAGTGGGAGCAGTTTTATCATATTTCATACTTAAAGAAAAACTTTCAAAAAGAGCTATTATTGGAATAACAGTAAGTTTAGTAGGATCTGCAGCGCTTGGATATTCAAAAGTAGATTTAAATATGTACCCAGAGTTCTACAAAGGTATGGCCTTTACTTTATTAGCAGTTTTAGGGTGGGCTTCAGAGGGAGTTATAATAGGATATGCAATGAAAAAAATAAAAGATGAAGAGCATATAAAAGCTACTCCACAGCAATTTTTAACACTTAGATATTTAACATCTTTTGTTGTCTATGGAGCTATAATTATGCCAATGGTAGATGGTTATAAAGTGGTAGGACAATTAGCAGCAAATAGGGAACTTTTATATTTTCCAGGAATTGCTATATTAGGAGCAATAACATATTTATCATGGTATAAGGCAGTAAATTATATTGGTGCATCAATGGGAACAGCTTTAAATAGTACTGCAGCATTTTGGGCAATTGCATTTAGTAGCTTAATATTAGGAACAGAGATAACTCCATACTTAGCTATTTGTGGGTTAGTTATAATATTAGGAGTATTTATATTTGCTGTAGATTTTAAAGAGTTTTTTGGTAAAAAAAACAAAGTTCAGAAATTAAAAGAGGTATAAAAAATGTTAAAAAAAGAGATAGTAGAAAATATGAAACATATTGTAGATAACTGTATGGGAGACTCGAAATCAGCTTGTACAACAGCTTGTCCTATGAATACAGATGCTAAAAAATATATAGCTTTAATGGGAGACAATAGAGGAGAGGAAGCTATAAAAGTTATAAGAGAGGAACTTTTTATACCAAGAATATTAGGTAGAGTTTGTGCCCATCCATGTGAAAGTGCATGTAGAAGAGGAGAAGAGGATGAGGCTATATCTATAGCAGGATTAAAAAGATATATAGCTGATAATTATGACAATCCTGACATGTGGGATTTATCAAAAAAGGATTCTACAGGAAAAAAAGTAGCGATTATTGGATTTGGGCCAGCTGGAGCTCAAGGAGCTATAACACTTTTAAAAGAGGGGCATGAGGTTACTATATTTGAAAAAAACTCGTTTTCTGGTGGAATGTTAAGATATGGAATACCAGAATATAGACTTCCAAGAGATATAATAGAGAGTGAATTTAGTCTAATAAATAGATTAGGTGGAAAAGTAAAATTTAATATAGAGGTAGGAAAAGATATTTGCTTTGAAACTTTAGAAAAAGAGTATGATGCTGTTTTAGTATCTATAGGAAAGCAGATTGGTAGAAAAGATAGAACATTAGATAACCATGATGCAAAAGGTATTTTAACAGCTGTAGAATTTTTAAAAGAGGTTTCTTTAACAAGAGAATCAAAAGAAGCTAAAGGAAATATTTTAACAGTTGGTGGAGGAGATGTTGCCATGGATTGTGCAAGATCTGCTTTAAGATTAAAAAATTCTAAAAATTCATACGTATTATTTTTAGAGAAGAATTTAGAGTCACTTACAGCATCTAAGCATGAAGTTGAAAGTGCGATGGCAGAGGGAGTAAAATTTATTCCAAGTTTTGGAATAAAGGAGATTTTAATTAATGAAGAGGGAAGAGTAAATGAGATTATTATAAAAAAATGCGAATCACTATTTAATGAAAATGGTGAGTTTTCTCCAAAGTTTAATGAAGAGGAAATAGAAAAAATAGATATTGATACATTGATATTTGCTATTGGACAAGGTGTTGATTTAACTATAAATAGTGGAGAGAGATTTCAGTTTAATAAAGAGAGTTTACAAAATGAGAAAAATCCTAAAATTTTTTATGCAGGAGATTGTGCTTCTTCAAATATAGTTGTTCAAGCTATGGCAGAGGGAAGAAGAGCAGCTAAATCTATTATAAGATTTTTAAATAATGAAGATGTATGGATGGGAAGAGATATAACTTTAGAAGGCGGGAAAAGTGAAACCAAACTTTATTTACCAACAGAGTATCTACCAGAAAGCTGGAATTTAGATAGTAAAATTAAAAGAAGAAAAGGTGAGGAGCTAGATCCTAAAGAGAGAATAAAAACATTTTTAGAAGTTGAAAAAACATTTACACATAAAATAGCTTTAGAAGAAGCAAGTAGATGTTTGCAGTGTGAATGTAAGCTTTGTATGAAAGAGTGTATGATGATGCCAGAATATACATCTTGTCCTAAAGAGTTATTTAAAGAGTATCTAGAAAAAGGTTATGAGAATATGGATATGAACATAGCGTACTCTTGTAATGAGTGTAAACAATGTACTATAAAATGTCCAAACAGTTTTGAAATAAGAGAAAACTTTATGGAGATGCGTAAGGAGTATGTAAAAGCTAATGGGGATATATCACCATTAGATGGACACACTGGTTTAGATGATGGTCAAGAGTTGGAATGTAGTAAAAAATACTCAGTAACAATTCCTGGGAAAAAACAAACTAAGTATGTTTTAATACCTGGATGTACTGTACCAGCATCATTTCCAGAGTTAGTAGAGGAAACATATGAGCATATGAAGAAAACTTTAGGCGAGGACAATGTAGGAATCATATTACAATGTTGTGCTAAACCAACTGAGATTATTGGTGAAACAAAGTTATTTGAAGAAAGATATTCAAGAGTTCAAAAAGAGATAGATGAAATAGAGGCAGATGTTATAGTAACTCTTTGTCCATCATGCTATTTAACATATGAAAAATATTCTGGAAGAAAAGTTATATCATATTGGGATTTGATGAAAGAGGAGATTGGAATACCAAAAGATAAAAAAGATATAGGAAAAGATTCTGATGTTATATTTAATATTCATGATTCGTGTCCAACAAGATATGTAACTTCACATCACGATAGTATTAGATGGGTCTTATCACAACTTGGATATAAAGTAGAAGAAATGGCTAATATTAGAGAGAATACAAGATGTTGTGGAGTTGGGGGAATGCTTGGATGTATAAATGCGGATCTTTATAAAAGAATTGTTGATAGAAGAGTTAGTGATGCAACTCAAGATCACATAATTTCTTATTGTGGATCATGTAGAGGCAGTATGGAACTTGGTGGATTAGATTCTCTTCATATACTACAACTTATACATGGTAGCTGCTATTATAAAAAAGATGCTAAAAAAAGAAGTGATAATTATGGATTACATAATAGATTAGAAGCTAAAAGAAGAGTTTCAAAATAAAAAATGTTAGATAATTTATTGTTTGCCTAAGAAAAATTTCTTTGATATACTTTATAAAAAGTGTGGAGGAAATTATGGTAGAGAACAAAAATACAGATCATTGCCCAGTAGAATTAACAGCATTAATTTTAGGTAAAAAATGGGTTCCGACAATTATTTTTAGTTTAAAAGATATAGAGCTAAGACTTGGAGAGTTACAGCGTCTATTAGGTTGTAGTAAGAAGATTCTAATTGAACAACTAAATATATTAGTTTTACATAAAATTGTAGAAAATAGAAAAGTATATAAGGGGAATACAGTTGAGTCTTACTATACTTTAACAGATTGTGGGAAAGAGCTTTTGCCAATTTTAAAAGATATGAAATCTTTTGGTTGTAAGTTTGAAGAGAATATAAAAAAATAAGTTATTTTAAAAAAAGGAGGAATTATTTCCTCCTTTTTCTCATAATTGTTATTAAGTATTCTATATTAATTTTCTCTATAAAGAGGATAGAAATCGTGTAGTGTTACAGGGTGTATATTTAATCCTTTTAAATCTTTTTGAGCTCCAACAATAATAACACTATTATAAAGCATAACATGTGGAGTATCTTTAAGAATTTGCTCTTGAGCTTGTTGATATATTTTTAAACGCTCACTTTCGACTACAGTTATTTTTCCTGCATCTAAAAGTTTATCTACAGTTTCATTAGAGTAAAAAGAACGATTTCCAGGACTACCGATAGATTTAGAATGAAACATAGGATATAAACCATAATCAGCATCTCCAGTTACAGTTCCCCAAGAACCTAAAAACATATCAAAGAATCCTTTTTCTGTTAAATCATAAAAAGTTCCACTTTCAACGATATTTATTTTTAAATCTACTCCAATCTCTTTTAAATTAGCTTGAATCACTTCAGCAATAGCTTTTTCATCACTAGATCCCATAGTAAGAAGTTCTAAAGTGATATCTCCTTCATTACCTAAACTTTTCATTAGTTCCTTTGCTTTTTCAGGATTGTAGCCCACATTTTTAACAGTATCTGTAAAACCAAATACATTTGGAGCTATAACTGAGTTGGCAACATCTCCATAACCATTTAAAATAATATTAACAATGGCTTCTTTGTCAATGGCATAATCAATAGCTTTTCTTAGGTTTTCATTTTTGAAAACATCTTTTTTATTATTGAACCCTAAGTATCTATATGAATATGAGGGTTTTGTATATAAAACAAGGTCACTGTTTTCCTTTATTTTTGAGGCATCAACAGTACTTATATCTAGAGCTACATCAATCTCTTTTGTTTCTAAAGCAATCTCCCTATTTGTAGGTTCTGTTATTGTTTTAAATATAAGTTTATCAAATGATGGTGGAGTTAAGAAGTAATCATTATTTTTATCTAAAACTACTTGATCTCCAATAATCCATGAATTATATTTATAAGGACCAGTTCCAACAATTTCAGGATTTTCTCCAGAAGACTCAATTACTTTTTTACTAACTATCCCAAGTGCAGGATGAGAAAGGTGATATAGTAATGGTGCAAAAGGAGTTTTTGTAACAATTCTAATTGTATTAGGTTCTACTATTTCAATTTTTTCAATGGGGGGAACAATAAAACTTATTCTAGGAGATTTCATCATTCTTTCAAAGGAAAATTTAATATCCTCTAGCTGTAGTTTATCTCCGTTATGGAATTTGATATTATCTCTTATTTTAAAATCATAAGTTCTATCATCAACTTTATTCCAGCTTTCAGCTAACCCAGGAATGATATTTCTATCTCCATCAATTTCAACTAACCTAGAATAGATTTGTTTGTTTATTCTTAAAGAAAATCCATCATTGGCATTATGAACATCAAGAGATCTAGGATTTCCACTCTGGGCTATTTTCAATGTATTATCTGTATTTTTCGTATTCTCTTTAGTACAACTGAAAAAAATCACTGTAAAAATTAAGAATATGAGAAATTTTATTTTTTTTGATTTTTCAATAGGTTTCATGCTTACCTCCGTTAAATTATGATAAGAGCTATATTACCATAATTTAAGTTTAAGGTAAATTGGTTACAAAAAAGTAACCACTAAAAAGTTGATTTACTTTAGTTTATTTACTGCATAATCCATAACTTGAGCAAAGCTATCTCTAATAACTAGAGTTGCATATTGATCATATTTAGTTTCATCTGCATTTATAATAACTAAATTTCTTCCTTTAAAATATTGTATATAATAAGCTGCTGGATATACAGTTAAGCTTGTTCCAGCGACAATTAAAGTATCAGCTTTTTTTATAGCAGTAATGGCAAGCTCAGTGACCTCTTCATCTAAATTTTCTCCATAAAGAGTTACAGGTGGACGAGTTATACCACCACAGTCACATCTAAAATTTTTAGGTTCCTTTTTTCCACAAGCTAAGCAGTAAAAATGAGAGATATTTCCATGAAGTTCTAATACATTTATAGAACCTGCATCTTGGTGCAAATTATCAATATTTTGTGTAATAACAGCTTTAAGTTTTCCCATTTGTTCTAATTTAACTAAAGCAAGATGACCTTTATTAGGTTTTATATTTTTAAAGTTCATTTTTTCTTCTAGAAATTCATTGAAAATTTTTCTGTTTTGTAAAAAGAAATCAATATGTAAAATTTCTTCTGGGTCATAGCCTTTATATTTTCTACTATAAAGACCATCCTTTCCTCTAAAGTCTGGAATACCACTCTCTGTGGAAGTTCCTGCTCCACCGAAAAAAACAATGTTATT
>NZ_KI518199.1:0-4100 GCF_000479045.1 Cetobacterium somerae ATCC BAA-474 | reverse complement strand
TATAAAAAAGTTTTAAATTTATTATAAATTAAAGTATCTAATTCAATAACTTTAAAAAGTAATTTAAGTCTTTATATGTTTTAATTATTATAATTTTATTTGAATAGGAATTAGTATAAATAAAATTATCTAAATCTATTTGATATTGGAAGGTCCAAGAAATAAGATTTTTAAAATCTTTTAGTGTTTCCTTTGGTCTATAATTAGTAAATTTTCTTATAAAGAATCTTTTAAATAATCGATAGTATTGAGTCCATTTATTGGTTTTGATTACTAAAATATAGTCAGCTTCAGAGAAAGTGGAGAAAGTCCAAGAATTGATATAAACACCATCTATAATCCATGAGTTGTTTAATAAAATCAAATTTAATCTAGATTCTCGATTGATGTAATCATTTTTTATTCTATTGCCAGTTGAGGAAGTATTCCAAAATATATTATCTAAATCTGTAGTTTTAATATTTAATTCTTTACTTAAAAAATTACTGATATAAGTTTTTCCACTTCCAGGAGAACCAATTATTCTTATTTTTAAATTCTTATTTTTCATAAATTTAGCTCCTATTTTTAATTTATAAAACTTAAATACTCATTTAAACTTTCGATTATACAATTATAAAAAAAATCATAGACTTTCTCATAATTTTCATAATAGCTGTTATCAAGAGCTTGGTAGTACTCTAATTTGTCAGTAGTCAAAATAGTTATAGGAGGATATCCAAGTTTTAAAAGCTCTAAATTAGTTAGTAGTCTTAAAGTTCTACCATTCCCATCAATGAATGGGTGGATATTAATAAATTTACAAATAAATTCAATAATTCTGTTAATAGTAACAGGTTTAGAAGTATACCAAGCCATTAAATCATTCATTTCTTGAGAAGTAACGGTAGTCCTGTATTTGCCTTTGTTAGTACAATTAAGCCCATCTAAAAGTATAGCATAAACAGTTTTTATATTTTCTTCAGATAAAATTTCGTTTGTTAAAGTTTCAATATAAAGTAAAGCATTATAGTAGTTTCTAATTTCTAAATGATCTTTTAAAGACTTTTTACCTACAGCTAAATTAGTTTCAATAACAAATCTAGTTTCCATTTCAGTAAGAGCATTTCCTTCGATAGCATTTGAATTATATGTATTTTTAATTATATAGTTTTCTTTTATTCTTTTTATTTCACCTTGATTAAGAGGTATTCTATGATCTAGTTCACTTTTTAATTCATAAATTTTCTTTAATTTATTATTCATGGTAACACCTCACTTTTAATGATTATAGTAATATTATATTATTTGATTTATCTAAATACAACTTTAGAATAATTATAAAGTATTTATTTTATAAAATTGACTTTTAGAAAAGTTAGAATTAAACTATTATTAGAAATTATAAGGGGGAAATTGAATGTATTATGAAAAGTTAACAGAAAATAGGAAAAGGTTTGTGAATCACTTGATACCACTTATAGATTCAACATTTGATAGAGAGATTTATGAAAAAGAAAGAATAAAAACAATTTCAATTGATGCTTCTTGGGGAATGGGAAAAACTCTATTAAAAGATGTATTGGTAGAAAAATTAGGAGAGAATGGAATAAAAGCTAAAGCTATAAATGCTTGGGAAACAGATTATTTCAGTGATCCTATGAAATCTTTGATTGGAGAAATAAATGGAAGTGATTTAAATCTATCTTCAGATACAATAGAAAAAGGTGAAAAATTAATAAAAAATATAGGTGGAGTAGCCACTAAAATATTTGGAACAGCTTTATTAAAAAAGCTGAACTTTACAAATGAAGATATAATTAATATAAAATCTATATTTCAGGGAATAGATAGTTCTGTGGTAGAAGAGTATAAAAAATACAAAGATTTAGTTAAAAGTTTTAAAGAAAGTTTTGGTATTAGTGTGGGAACTTCAAAAAGAGTTATAATTTTGGATGAATTAGATAGATGTAAGCCAAGTTATGCAATTGAGTTATTAGAAGCAATAAAGCATATTTTTGATATTTATAATCTAACTTTTATATTCCTTATAAATAAAGAACAATTAAAATATACTGTTGAAAATTTGTATGGTTGTAATAGAGAAAATGAAGATTATTTCGAAAAGTTTTTTGATCTTCAGTTAATATTCCCTGAAATAGATATATCAGATTTTTTACAAATAGAATATGAAAATTATAAATACACAAAGGAAGCACTTATAAAAGATGGAGAATTAAATTTTGAAATTTTTATGAAGGCGTTATTGATTAAAATATTAGAAACAAAATATAAAGAAATTAAAATAAAATCTATTCGACAAATAAGAAAAATTTTAAATAAATTTACTTGTCTTTTAAGAACGTTTACAGAAGGAGAAAAAAGGTCATTAATATTAATAACAAATTTTATCGCATATTTTCTATATAGAGAATTTTATAATGAAATAAAAAAAGATAAAACTATATTTGGGATTGATATATTGTACTTTTTTCAAGATATAATTTGTAATAGGGAAATAAATTCAGGGTATAAAATAGAAGTACTTGATAGTTTTTATAATAATGAGTGTTTATTTGAGGTAGAATCAACTATTATATTAAGTACGTTAGCTACACTTACAGAAGTAAGAAAAGTGGTAATTACTAATCAGAATAACTTAATAAGTGAAAAATTAAAATATCCTTTATTTAATCAGAAATTTAATTTTAATCAAATAAAAATACTATGTGATGGAAATACTATTGGTATTCCTTTAAATTTGAATTTTATTAATGAGTTTAAAGAAGAGAGCATCTATAAATGGTGTGAAGAAAAATATGAGTTTACTTGCTATATAGATTAAAATAAAAAAGATAGATTAATTTCTACCACTATTTTTATTTTGGATGTATTTAAGCCTATTTTCTATGGTGGTTCCTGCTCCACCGAAAAAAACAATGTTATTGCTGGTTTTTAGAATTTCAGCTAGGTTATCCCATTTCTCATTCATTTTAAATACCTCCATTTGTAAGAATTTAAAGATCTATTTTTTTAATTATATTACTATTAGAGTATATTTGCAAAAAATAATAAGAACCTCTGGGGGGGATAGAGGTTCTTATCTGGGGGGATTAAATTATTTATTACTTTTAACACTTATTATAATATTTAGACCACAGGTTTTATAAAAAAGTTTTAAATTTATTATAAATTAAGATTTTATTTATTTTTAGAATCTTTTAAAAATATAAAAAATAGAATTCCACCAGAAACTATACTATTAGAAATACTAAACGTCCCATTGAAAAGTTTAGCAAATAAAAATCTAAATAAAATAGTTCCACCAAAACTTAAAATAAGTAATTTATATCGTTTTTTTACAAAATTTATAATATTCATTTTAATTCTCACTTTCTAAAAAAATAAAATTATTAATTTATAAAATAAAAAAAGTTTTAACCTTTTTAGCGGGTGCTTAAATGAAGAAAAAACCCTAAAATTAAAGTTAAAATTCCTATAAGTACTCCAATTAAATCATCAAAATCAATTTTTTTCATTTCAGAACTCTCCAGATAAATTTATTAAAATTATTTTTTAGAATTTGTTAAAGATACAAAAAAACAAATAAATGAGAGAAACAAGCTACTTAATAGACTAAATGTATCATTAAAAAAATATGCATATAGAAAATTAAAAAGGGTAATTCCTACGAAGTATAGAAAAAAAGATTTATAATATTTTTTTACAAAATCCAAGACATTCATTTTAATCCTCCAGTTTAACTAAAGTTTATATAATTATTTTTTCTTTAAATTTAGAGATACTATGAAAGAAATAATTATTATTTTTAAAGCCTCCCACCAACTGAATATTTTATTAAAAAATTTAACTTCGATTAAATTGAGAATAAAAATGATTATAGTTATTAAAAAAAATTCTTTCCAGTGCTTTTTTATAAGATTTACAATATTCATTATAGTGTCACTCCCCTAATTAAGTTATTTTGTAATTAGATAGGTAAGTATTTTATTGATATGGTTATTATAGAATGAATAATATTACTGAGGTTAATTTTTACACTAAAACTTTAAATCTAAACATATAAAATAAAAGAATCTACATAAAATTAAAAATTAATA
>NZ_KI518198.1 GCF_000479045.1 Cetobacterium somerae ATCC BAA-474 | reverse complement strand
AAAAGAAAAACAAGAAAAAATTTCTTTACAAAAGAAATTTGAAAAAGAATCAAACCAAAAGATGGATAGGGATATTCATTATAAATCAATGGTTCGTAAAGTTGATGAAATAACTGAATATACGAATATTATAGAGAAAAAATTGTTAGAAAAAGCACCAAATTTATTAGAGGAATCACAAAAAGAATATTTAAAAACTTTACCTAGAGCATTACAAGGAACTTTTGTAAAAGAAAAACAAAAGTCAAAAACTTTAAGTAAGGGACTACAAAAAAGTTTGGAAAAGGGAATTGAGAGATAAAAAAAGGTTTGAATTTCTTAAAACTCAATTTTTTTCAAAAATTAACTTTTTCGAAATCCATTTGCGGAGCTTGTTTTGTCCTAAATCGCCGAAGGCAATCTTTTTAATTTTTTGAATTTGAGGACTAGATCAATTAAAAGTCTCAAAAAAATTTTTTGTCCGTTCGCCAAAGGCGACAAAGTTTTTTAAATTTTTTGAGTTTTTTTGGATTTTGGATTGTTTTGAGTTTTTTGGATTTTTTTTAAAAATCTTCATTAAGCCTTTATTTTATTATGTTTTTAAGGTGTTTTTGAATTTTTTCTCCTAGGGGGCGACTACGACACCCCCTAGGAGGTCATTGGTCATTGGTCAAACTTTTTTATTATTTTTAGTTTTTTATAAAATAAAAAAGGCTCTTTTTTTGCAAATGAGCCTTTTTTTTGATATACTCTAGCTAGGTTATAAATATGCCACTATTTATAACAACTATTCGAGGAACAAGCTCAAATAATTCTAGGTATAATTTATGTTTTTGTATGTAAAGTATATCATTTTTTGATATCTTTTTCAATACAGAAACTCGTCCGAGTTAGAATTAGTGATGTTCCTCCTAAATTTTAGGAGGTTTTTTTATGGAAAAAAAAGATACTAGAGTTAGAAATTGGAGTTGTATTGTATATCCAGAATCAGCTCCAGAAAATTGGTTAGATTTATTGAAAGATGAAAAAATTTCTTTTTCAGTTTCACCTCTTCATGATAGTGATGTTAATGAGGGTACTGGAGAGCTTAAAAAGCCTCATTTTCATGTTTTGTTTTGTTTTGAGGGTAAAAAGTCGTACGAACAAGTAAAATCGATTACAGACCGTTTAAAAGCTCCGATTCCTGAAAAAGTAAATTCAGTAAAGGGGTTAATTAGATATTTTGTTCATAAAGACAATCCTGATAAAGCTCAATACAATATGAATGATATACAAGTTTTTGGAAATATTGATATTATTGGAGCTTTTAAAACTGCTACAAGTCGTTATGACGCAATTAAAGAAATGAGAAAATATTGTGATGATAATGATATTGTTGAATTTGCAGATTTATTTGATTATTGTGCTTTGAATAATGATGAATGGTTTTATTTATTATGTGATAATTCTGCTTATATCATGGGGCAATATTTAAAATCTAAGAGACATAGATTACCTAAAGAATAGCTAAAAGCTATTCTTTTTTTTATGTTTTTAGGGAGTCCAGGGGGAAAGCCTGGCACACTCTTTACGATAGTAAAGTGTAGTGTGTTACACTTCTTAGAAATTTTATGCTATAATTTGGATAGCAAAAATTGAAAAGAGGTGATTTATTTGAGTTATGCTATTATGAGATTTGAAAAAAGAAAAAGTGTTAATGTCAAAGGAATGGAACTCCATAATGAGAGAAAAACAGAAAATCATTCAAATACTGATATTGATTTAGAAAAAAAAGATTTAAATTATGATTTAGTTAAATGTGAAAATTATAAGAAAAAAATTGATGAAGAAATTAATAAACGATATAAGGGACAAAAAGCAATTAGGAAAGATGCGGTTCTTTGTACAGAGGTTTTATTTACTTCGGATAAAGATTTTTTTGATAAGATTGGGGAAGAGAAAGAAAAAATTTATTTTGAAAAGTCTTTAGAGTTTTTAGAAAGAAAATTTGGTAAGGAAAATATCATTTCAGCAAAAGTCCATAAAGATGAGTCAACTCCTCACTTACACGCGGTTATTGTTCCATTACATTCTGATGGATCATTAAGTATGAAAAAATTTATTGATGGTAAAAAAGACTTAGCAAAATTACAAGATGAATTTTACGAGCATATATCTAAAGAGTTTCCTCAAATGGAAAGAGGATTAAGTGCAAAAGAGACAAAAAGAAAGAATTTATCAGTTGATGAGTTTAAGAAAACAACTAATTATCTTGAAAATCAAATTAAAGATTTACAAGATGAAATTAAATTAAAAAATAAAGAAATTGAAAATTTGATAACTTTAAAAGAAATTGAAAAAGGAATTAAAAAAAATAAAATTTTTACAGGATTCTCAATAGGGGAAAATGAATTAAAAGATTTAATGGGAATGGCTAGTGAAAAAATAGAAAATAAAAATTTAGCTGCCAAATTGGAAAAGATATCTGAAGCTTTGGAAAAAGAAAAACAAGAAAAAATTTCTTTACAAA
>NZ_KI518197.1 GCF_000479045.1 Cetobacterium somerae ATCC BAA-474 | reverse complement strand
GTTATTCCGCGTTTTCCTGACGGGACCCCTAAAAGACATTATAAAGCTATGTGGGGTATGATGAGTAAAACAAGTATTCAAACTTTACACCGTTTTTGGGGAAAAGTTGGAAATAAGAGAAGTGATACCTAAACAAAAATTAAATTAGGTGTGTGAGTATGGAAAATTACAAAATGTACAAAGTTGGTAAAAAAAGATTAAAAGTTATATCAGAACTAGAAAAAATAGATAAAAGGTTTGAAGTGTTAAAAGAGGTCAACCCTCTCCAGTTTATGTTGAGTTTTCAAGATAAAGTTTATTTTAAAAATAGAATTGTATTGAGGAATAATATGATGTTGGAAGTAGTTTATCACACTTATTACATGACTATATATCAACCTTTTATCCCAGGAGAGAGAAGAAAGCTAGTTCTAAAACATATTAAATACAAAGAGATTAATCAAACTATAGAGGTTGTAAGAGAAATAAATAAAATTATTGAAGAAATAGAAGGGTTTTATATATGAGGGGGAAAATATGGAAAATGTAAAGCAGTTAATGGAAAAGAAAGCAGAGATAATTAAAGAATTAGAGGCTAAAAAAGAAAAATATGATTTATTACAAAAAGAAATAGAGCAGACTATAAGCCTAGAAAGTTTTGATAAGATTGATAAAGAAATAAACCAAATATTTGAAGAAATTCAAAAACTAGAGAAAATATTAGAAAATTTTGCTAAAAATGAAAATACAATAATAGATCAAGTGAAAAAACAAAAAGATAAAGAATACTATCAAGAAAATGAAATTATAAAGAAAAATATGGAAAAAATATCTAAAGAGTTTTTTAAATTCATAGAAAAATTGGAAAAAATAGGAATAGAAACAGAGAAAGAGATTCAACAAATAGAAAAACCATTAGAAATAGAATATCAAACACTTAGAGCAGAAAAAAAGATAGATGGGTCACAATATATTCGATTATATTCAAATGATGTACAAAATACTGAAATTTATTTTAAGGGGATTTGGGGAAGTAGATTTGAAAAGTAAAGTGAATGAAGAGAGAAAAGAGGGGGTAATGGAATGAGTAAAGAAGAAATGGTAACTATTACCAGGGTTGAATATAAAGAGCTTATTAAGGCTAGTATGGAATTAGAAAAGATTAAAAAGAAGTAAATTAGAAAGAGGGTAAAACCTCTTTTTTTTATTATTAAGAACTTGTCAAAACCTGTCATAAAAATTATATAAAGAAACCTTACAAAACCTTACTTTTTTTCTGTTGTTATGGAGATGTAGTACTACAAAACGTTCCTTAGAAAATAGTAGGTATAAACTGTTGTACACCTCGGTAAATGTGAGTATTGGAATGTTAAGAAATGTTAAGGTAAATCGGAGCAAACTGGAACACCTGGACAACTAAAAAACAATACAATCCAATACACCTACAACCTAAGAAAACCTAATGTAAAATGTTAATAAATCGTTTAAAAATATAGCTAAAATAGTGCATCCTTTTTGCATCCAAAACCAAAAAAAGTATGCACCCATTTTTCAAAAAAGGGTGCACCCGAAATACATCAAATTTGATTGCAACGTTCCATTGATTTTACGCAACGTTCCAATTACTATAGGGCTTATTTTTCGGACAAAGTCGGACAGTAAAAGGACTACTTTAGCGAACCAAAACGAACTACTTAGAACCTCACAAAACCTCACATAAAAAAATATAGGATAGGTAAGAAAATGTAAGAAGATTTTTTAAACTTTATGCATAAAATAACTTCAGTATTTTTTTAAAAATAAATCAGTAAAGAATATTGCTTATTCCTAAAAAGTTAAAAAGCTCTAAAATTGATTTTAAGGCACTTGATAAAATGTTGGTGGTAAATTTATATATAAAAATCATTAAAATTGAAATTTAGGGCAAATGGTAAAGCTAAAAATTAAATTAAAAGGTTATTTTGATAGCTTAAATTAAAAAAGTGGTTAGTTCCGTAGCATAATTGTGTTTTTTTATTAAAAATTAGAATGTAAATTATAAGACTTGGAACAACATCGAAACTAGTACCAAAAATGACGTATTAAAAAAAATACCAAAACTTGTTGACTTTTAGTTTTGTTTGATGTATGATTAGAGTATAAAAAATGACGAACGTCAATTTTGAACAAAGGAGTGATGTTTTTGAATAAAATTTATGGTTATTGCAGAATATCAACAAAGAGTCAAAGTATAGAAAGGCAAATACAAAATATATTAAAAGAGTATCCAGGAGCTAAAATATATCAAGAAGTATTTACTGGAACTACAATTGAAAGAAAAGAATGGACTAAACTTAAAAAAGTTATAAAGCCTGGGGATACGATTGTGTTTGATTCAGTTAGTAGAATGAGTAGGAATGCTGATGAGGGTATAAGTGAATATATGGAATTGCTAGAAAAAGATATAAATCTTATATTTCTAAAAGAGGGGTATATTGATACTGAAGTGTATCAAGAACAACTAAAAGCAAATGATAATATTCAAACTGATGATACAGACCTTAATGAAACTATCATGAAAGGTATTAGAGAATACTTGAAAAGATTAGCAACTAAGCAAATAAGAATAGCTTTTGAACAATCAGAGAAAGAAGTTCAAGACCTAAGAGAAAGAACAAAAGAGGGGTTACGAGTAGCACAGAGGAACGGAAGTCAAGTTGGTAGACTTAAAGGCGATACATTTGAAACTAAAAAAGCAAAAGAGGCTAAGGAAAAAATATTAAAATACTCTAAACATTTTGGAGGATATATGCAAGATACGGAATTGTTAAAAGAGATCCTTAATATTTCCAGGAACTCTTATTACAAATATAAAAAAGAATTACAAGAGGCTTATGCTAGAGGCGAGTTGAAAATAGTTAAAACTAAAAAAGAATGGTAATGTAAAACAATAAAATATATTAGGGGGTTTAAACATAATGGAAAATAAGATTTTAGAAAATAAAAAAAATTTATTAAATGGTTTATGTGCAGTATATAACAAGGGTGTTACTGATTTGGAAATCTACGAGTTAAAACAACAAATGTTACTTACAATCAAAGGAATGGAAAATACAGATAAAAATAAATTAGAAAATTTTATTGAAGATTTCTCAAATGTTTTGTTAAGTGTTGTAAATGATGAATTTTTTGAATGTGCTTAAAAATGCTAATAGTAAAAGAATATTATAATAATTTAAAGGGGTGTTAAAAATGAAAAAGGCAAATAATAAAAAGATGATTTTAGACTTCTTGGGAACTGTTAAGAATAAGGGTGTTATTGACAAAGAAACAGTTGAAAATATGATTAAAATCTTTATGAATAGAAAATAAAACTTAGAGAGTGATTTGTTCACTCTTTTTTTTATGTAGTCGTAGACACTTGGAACAAGTCCAAGAGATTATTTTACACGCAAGTTTTCAAATGAAATTTGAGAAACTGTTAAGCGTGCACTCTGTGAAAAAGAATTTAGATCCCTAAAATAAATTTAAACTAATTGATAAAAAATAAGCAGCATGATTTTAAATAGTTATATATCAAAAACTAAAATTGTTTTAAAGATAAAAAATGAATTTAAATAAAATTTGAGAGAGTGATTTTTCACTCTTTTTATTTGCATAAAATTAAAAGTTTTTCCCTATTAAAAAGTATTAAAGAGTATTAAAGAGTATTAGGGTGCTGAATTACATCTCTACAAGAGAGTTTTGAAAGGGTGTTCGACATAGTTTTGTTACATATTCGACATAG
>NZ_KI518196.1 GCF_000479045.1 Cetobacterium somerae ATCC BAA-474 | reverse complement strand
TGACTTATACATAAAAAAAGAGAATTTAATTAACTAAATACGAGATTATATAGATAAAAAAAGGAATCCAGTAGATTAAATTCATAGGATTCACTTTATTATTCCTTAAAATTATTTTCAAAAAATAATTATTTATTGTAATTTGTAATTTATAGTAAAAATCGACTATATACTTAATATTAATACAGAACCCATAGTTAAATATACTCCACTTGAAATATAAGTCATATATTTTTGGAAATTCCCTTTTATATTTTTTATAAAATGAGAAACAAAACTAGCCAAACAAATAAACCAGATAATTTCAACGATTAAATAAGCACTTCCTAATAATATTGCCTCTTTGGCATAATTATTAGTATTTACTACAAATTGTGGAATAAAAGTTACAAAGAAAAGTAAAATTTTAGGGTTTGCTAAATTAGTTATAACTCCTCTTATATAACAATCATTTTTTATAGGTTCTAATGAATTCGAATTATTAGTTTTTCTATTTTTTATAGTTATTATTCCAATATAAACTAAATAAAGTCCTCCAATAATTTTTATAATACTGAGCATGTTAGGAAATACATATAAAATTGAAGATAATCCAATTGCTGCAATAATATTATAAATCATTCCGCCAGTCATTATTCCTAAAGCTGATAAAATACCTTCTTTTCTTCCTAAAGAAGCTGAATTATTTAAAACATAGATTGTTGCAATTCCTGGTGTTGCTGCAATAATTAAAGATGAAAATAAAAAACTTAGTAGCATATTTTAGTCCTTTCTAGATATATTTGTCTGTAATATTAATATTATAAAGAGATATTAACATAAAATAAAAAAAATATCAACAAAATAGTGAATATTTTATTCATAATTATGAATTTTTGAGTTATAGTTATTTTTATGATATAATAAATAAAAAATATGAATAGGAGTTAACTAGTGGAAATATCTGAAAAAATCAAAAACTTAAGAAAAGATAAAGGCTTATCTATAAAAGAACTTTCTGAAAAAACAGGTCTCTCTGTTGGGTTTATTAGCAATTTAGAAAGAAATATAAATAGTCCATCTATAGCTAACCTTCAGTTAATATGTAAAGTTTTGGATATAAGTTTAATAGATCTTTTAAAAGAGGATAGAGAGTCTGTCATAACTTTAAAATCAGAAGATAGAAAATTATTATTTACTTCAAATAAAGAAGGAACTAAATACTATAATTTAATTCCTGATAATTCTGAAATTAATGGTAGTTATGTTGTAATTAATCCTAAATGTACATCCGAAAATGTAAGATGGAGTCATTCTCACGATGAAATTGGAATAGTTATCAAAGGAGAATTAGAGATAAACCTTTCTAATAGAAAAATTTATAAATTAAAAGAAGGGGATTCAATTTATATAAAGAAAAATACACCTCATAAATATAGGAATCCTGGGAATATTCCTGCAATTACTCATTGGTTCTCTATAAAAAAGTAAAAAGGAGAATAATTTGAACTCAAATAAATCTGTAAATTATAAAGAAAATACAATTAAATTTTTTGATAAAATGGCAAGTAAAAAACATGGAGACTCTTTTAAACACTATAATAATGTTTTAGATTGGTTAGATTTATTATTAGCAAATGAAGAATATACTCTTTTAGATTTAGGAACAGGAAAAGGAGATTTGTTGTTAAAAATAATAGAAAAAAATAAATTTTTAAAATTAATAGGTTTAGATATATCATCTGAGATGATAAAACTAGCTATTAGTAAAGGGATCTCTGCTAACTTTGTTATTGGTGATAGCGAAGCCATACCTTTAAAAAACTCTTCAATTGATATTATAACTTGTATAAATTCTTTTCATCATTATTCTAATCCTGAAAAATCAATATCTGAAATAGCTAGAGTCTTAAAATCTAATGGAACTCTTATTTTAGGAGAAATCTGGATACTACCTATATTTAGAAATATAATAAATTTTTTCCTTCCTTATATGAAAACAGGGGATTATAAAATTTACTCTTGTAAAGATATTATAAAATTATTTTCTCAACAAGGTATTATTTTAGTGGAAAAAAAATACGTTTTTCCTAGTAATTATACATATTTATTAAAAAAAGCTGAAGTAAAATAAACCTACTTCAGCTTTTAATTTTAAAATCTATAAGTAATTC
>NZ_KI518195.1 GCF_000479045.1 Cetobacterium somerae ATCC BAA-474 | reverse complement strand
ATATAGTATGCCAAATTAATTTAGAAAATAAAGAAAATTTTAAAGATATTATTGTTAAATATTTTTCTCAATTAAAAAAATTTAAAATTACAGATAAATTTTTAAGTGATGGAATAATTTTAATTAATTTTTTTATAGATAATATAGAGATAGAAATATATGCTTCAAAACTTCTTTCTATTGAAACAAATGGATATAGACATATGATTATAGAGGATAGATTTTTAAATTATGCTAGTTTAAAATTTAAGAAGATGATAATAGCTTTAAAAAGAGATGGAGTAAAAACAGAGCCAGCTTTTGCTAAACTTTTAAACTTAAATGGTAATCCTTATGAAGAACTTTTAAATTTGGAATTTTTAACTGATAAAGAGATTATAGATAAATTAAGAGAACTAGGATATGAAAAAAGGGAGTAGTTTAACTACTCCCTAAGCTACCTTTACAGATGACACAATAAAGAACTCCTCTCCATCATACTCAACTCTTTCAACATTCAGTTTAATATTTTGATCTAAATTAGAACTCTCTAAAAGAAAATAAAGATGTTTATTCTCTTCTGTTAGTGTAAGTTGAAAATCATCACGTAAAAGTGAAAAAATATCATCTTCTAGTTCTGGAATAGTGTATTCAAAATCCTCCATTAAAAGATATAAGGTATCAGCAAAGCTCTTTGCTTCTTTCATAGTGCCTCCATTTATTTTTAAATTTAATCATTTAAATAGTGTAAAAGATATATACCAAAACGATCAAGTTTATAACGATTCTCTCTTGAATGATCTTTCATTATGAGTTCTTCTCTTAAAAGAATTTCATAATCCATATGGTAATAAGTTTCTTTAATCGGTAATAAAATATCTACAGTTTCAACTTTTACTATAGAGTTGTGTAATAATTTAAAATTATTTTCTATATCATTTTTTTGTGTTTTATAACACTCTTTTAGCACCTCATAGCACTTTTCTGGTAATCTTTCTTTTAGATAGAAAAAATATTCTCTATAATACATAATAAAACCTCCGCAATAGATTTATATAATTATATACATAAAATATCTTTTAAATCCTTTAAAAATCTTTAAACCATAAAAAGTATAGAAGCAGTTAAAATAATAATACCTGGAATAACAATTTTTTCAGTTTCAAAAAAATAATATCCTGGTTCATCTATTTCTATTTCATCAACACTATTTGGATAGAAACTATTTACTAAAGAATCAATAAAGTCTTGCTCAGAAAGTTTTTTCTTTTTTAACTCTTCAACATCATAATCTCTAAAATTCAGAAAAGTAAATTTTAAAACTCTTTGATTTTTAGGATTTATAAAATCTTCTCCTAAAATTAAAGTTTTACTAAGAACCTCATCACTATTTTCAATTAATTTTGGTTTTAAATTAAAATTTATAAGATTTTCAGGCTTTATATTACCATATAGATTTTCATAAAACTTTTTTTCATTTGAGTTTAATAAATCTCTTGTTTTTATTCCAGTATCATATTCCTCAACAGGTTTATCTTTTGAAATATCCATATGTTTTTCCCAAATGTAAAACTTTTCTTGTAAACTGATAAGATGATATCCATCCTTAGGGAATATTTTTTTCAGTTGCTCAACTAATTTAACTGATTCAATTGTAACTTGCCTATCCATTAATTTCTCCTTTTAGTAATTAAAACTTCTTATAATTATACACCTTTTAAAATAAGAGGTCAACAAATTAAAATGATTAAAGAATAACTTGTTTTAAATTTTTTGAATTTAAGAAATCATATGGAAAAACAATAGGGCCGTTGTTAGAATCTAAGTCTAAATTATAACCTAAGTCTTGAGCAGTTTTTGAAAATAAAAACCAAACAAATTTAGAACAATAAAAATCTGTGTCATTATTTTTAAAGAAAGATGTTCTATACTTACCGTGACCATATTTTTCTACATTTTTTAAAAACGCCTCTTTAAACTGTTGATTAAATTGAGGATATCTTAAAACGATAACTTTCCGATCAGGTTCATTAAGCCAAGCTCTAACACTAATTGTATAATAATCACTTCCAGGCATTGGGAAATCTCCAATGTGAGTATCACTAATCATAACAGAGCTATGTCCTAACCAAGAAATAGGGTCAGTGATTAGTTTATCTTTAATAATAATATCTCCTGTTTGCAACTTATATGAATTATTAATAGCAACTTGAGTTGATTCCCATTTATAAGGGTTACTAGAACATCCGATAATCATAAGTAATAAAAAAATAAAGAAAAACATTTTTTTAATAAATTTACAATTCAATCTATCCACCTCCTTGCATTATTAGTAATACCACAAAAAACATAAAAAAGTAAATATTAAAAAAAGAAAAGTTGAAAAATAATAGTAAAAAAGGCTATAAATAAAAATTAATTAGGGAGTGATGAATATGGTTTTATCAATAACAATTTTTATAGCAATATTTATAATTTGCCTGATTATAAATAAATTAGAAGAAATAGGAGGATGGTAAAAAATGGAAGAGATTAAGCTTTTAATTCTCAACAACGTAACACTTAACATCATTGCATCAATCATTATACTATTAGTGGGGTTAGCTCTAGCATCAGTTGTAGTGAGTAAGTTAGAACATGTTTTAACTAAAACTAAACTTTTTTCTAACTTAGAGCATGAAATTACTGGAAAAGAGGGTGGAACAAGCACATCTGCAATAAAGATACTTCTTAAATTTATCTACTATATCTTTGTAATTTTTATAATAGGTATAATAATGGAAAAATTAGGATTTAGTAGATTAGTAAATCCAATTTTAAATCTTTTAGATCCAATCTTCTCATATATTCCTAATGTATTAGGAGGAATAGTACTTCTAATAGTTGCAATTATTTTAGCAAAACTTTCTCAAAAGTTCTCGGAAATATTCTTTAGAAAGATGAAAGTTGATGAAAAGATACATTCTAATGAAAATGGAATATCTTTATCAAAAATATTTAGTGAAATTATTTCACTGGTAATATTTATTCTTATTTTACCAGGTGTTTTAGCAGCATTGAAATTAGATAAAATACTTATTCCAATTACTGACATGCTAACTAAATTCTTAAATTATGTTCCTAGTTTAGTTGCAGCTGCATTAGTTCTAGTTGTAGGTTGGTTTATAGCATCTAAATTAAGAGATATTTTAAAAGGAGTTTTAGATTCTTTTAAACTTGATGAAAAATTAAGTATAGATGGAAGAGTTTTATTTGAAGGAAAACTTTCAAGTGTTATAGCAAATATAGTTTATGTATTAGTATTAATCCCTGTATTCTCAGCATCTTTAAATTATTTAGAGTTAGATATAATTATATCACCAGTAATAAGTATGTTAAATATTTTATTTAACTATGTTCCAAATTTAGTAGGTGTAGCATTAGTTTTAGTTGTTGCAATGTATTTTGGAAGAATCATTGAAAACATAATAACAAATTTACTAATTGGTTTAAAGTTTGATTCATATCTTGAAAAAGCTGGATTAAAAACTATTGAAAATAATTATTCTAAATTAGTTGGAAAATTCTCAAAAATTTTAATAATATATTTTGCAATAATTCAATCAATAGAGATTTTAAATTTTGGATCATTACAAGATTTAAGTTTAAGACTGACAGTTTTATTAGGAGATATTTTATTAGGTGTTATAGTTATAGCAATTGGAATTGTAATAGCAAACTATGCAGCTAAAATAATTAAAAATACATCTTTAGTAAATAAAGATCAAATAGCTAGTATTGCAAAAATAGCGATAATAGTTTTTGTTGGAGCTATGGGACTAAGACAGATGGGAATTGCTAATGAGATTATAAATCTAGCATTTGGATTTACTGTTGGAGCTTTAGCAGTAGCCTTTGCAATAGCTTTCGGAATCGGTGGAAAGGACTTAGCAAAAGAGAAACTTCAAAAATTAAATTGTTGTAAAAAAAATGAAGAAAAGGATGACGTAGAACCTCCAAAAGAAGATTAATATATAAAATCCCCCTCCTAATTAGAGAGTAATAACTAATTAAGAGAGGGGATTTTTTAGTTGTATAATTTTAATTCCAATGCTATTTTAGCATCCTCTTCTGTTGCTAAAGAGTACTCATTACTTTGAAGCAGTTTTTTTATTTTTAAAATTTGAAAAAAACTAAAAAGACCACCAATTTCAAATGTTATTCTCTCTCCATTTCCATTCATTAAACTTATTTTTCGTTTCAATTTAATCACCACCATATTTCGTTTTATTTCGATAAGTTGTTTTATGGTTGTATTTTATTACGAAAAACCCAGTTTGTCAATAAAAAATCAATAAAAAAAACGAAAGACAACTTTCGTTTTTTTTCATTTTATTATTTTAATATTGTTTTCTATAAGTTTTTTTTCAAAATCTTCAGAGATATTATGATCTGTAATGATTGTCATCCCTTCTTTAATTTTAGAGAAATTAAATATCGAGTCTTGATAGAATTTTTTACTTTGTGTTATTATAAAACTTTCTTGAGCAACTTTAAGTGCAGTACTTTTAAATTTTCCCTCATCTATAGTACAAGTACTTAATTGCATTTTATCTACATTAATTCCACCAATTCCAATAAAAACTTTGTTTGGATTAAAGAGTTCTAAATTCTCTCTAGCCATTTCACCTACGAAAGAATCTGTTCTCGCATCGTATATCCCACCTAAAGATATAATCTCAATGCCTTTATTCTCGGATAAAATCTTTTGTATCTCTAACATGTTACTTATAACAGAAATCTTTATTTTTCTTTTTTGCAAAAGCGCTGCAACAATTATTGTTACAGTTGAATCATCTAAAAAAATTATATCGCCATCTTGGATAAGCGAAACAACTTTTTCTGCCAATGCTGTTTTTTCTTCTAAATCCTCTTTGGCAATATCTTTTAAAATAATTTTATCCACAATTTTTCTTTTTAAAATCGCTCCGCCATGAGTTCTTGTTAAAAGATTTTCCTCTTCCATTTGACAAAGATCTTTTCTAATAATAACTTTACTCACAGAAAAAAGATTGCTTAATTCATTAACAGAAACTTTTTCTTTTTGTTTTAATATATTTAAAATGCTTTGTTTTCTCTCTTCAACAAACACGTTTATAAACCTCCTCTAATTACCTAAATAGTTAAAAAAATTATATCATAAAAAAAACTTTTTTAAAAAAGAAAGTTGTATTTCTTGAGTATACATTTATATAAGGAAAAATGCGTAATGGGAGGTGAGGGAATGGAAAAGAAAAAAATTATAATAGTAGGAGCTGGTCCAGGAGGATTAGCAGCAGGATTACTTTTATCTAGTAAAGGATACTCTGTTAAAATTTATGAAAAAAAAACTTATGTAGGAGGAAGGAATTCATCCTTTAATTTAGGAGATTATAAATTTGATTTAGGTCCAACATTTTTTCTAATGCCACAAGTTTTAGAGGATATATTTATTGAGGCTGGAGAAAGATTAGATGAACAGGTGAATCTAATTGAAATAAATCCAATGTATAGATTAAAATTCTATGGACTAGATGATTTTAATCCATATTCATACAATAAAAAATTTCTTATGTATGGAGAGATGGAGAAAATATTTCCCTACAGTTCAAAAGCTTATGATGAATATATGAATAGAGAAGCTAAAAAATTTTCAAAATTAGAGCCTTGTTTAAAAGTCCCCTACCTTTCTTTAGTTGATTATTTAAAACCTAATTTTTTAAAAGCTCTTCCGTATTTAGATGCTCATAAATCAATATATGATGTTTTGGGGAACTATTATAAAGAAGAGGAGTTAAAATTATCTTTTACTTTTCAAGCTAAATATATTGGTATGTCTCCGTGGGTTGCTCCTGGAACTTTTTCTATGATTTCATATCTTGAACATAAATATGGAGTTTTTCATGTTGAAGGTGGATTAAATAGAGTTTCTAAAGTAATAAGTGAACTTATTATAAAAAAAGGAGGCGAAATATTTTTAGATACTCCAGTTAAAGAGATTTTATTTAAAGATAAAAAAGCTATTGGTGTTAAATTAGATAATGGTAATATAATCGAGAGTGATTCTGTAATAATAAATGCTGATTTTTCAACAGCAATGAAAAAGTTAATTCCAGAAGACCTAAGAAATAAATATTCTAATAAAAATTTAGAAAAGAAAAAATATTCATGTTCAACGTTTATGCTATATATAGGAGTAGATAAAATATACAAAAACATTCCTCACCACAACATAATTTTTGCAAAAGATTATAAAAAAAATGTTAAAAAAATATCTGAAAATAAATCTGTTGGTGGAGATTTTTCTTTCTATGTTCAAAATCCCTCAGTTACAGATTCAACACTAGCACCTAACGGAAAATCTTCAGTTTATGTTTTAGTTCCTGTAGCTAATAATAGTTCTAAAATAGATTGGGAATTAGAAAAGGATGATTTTACTCAATTGCTATTAGATAAATTAGAGAAAATAGGAGAGTTTAAAGGAATAAGAGATCACATTGAGGAGTTAAAGATAATAACACCTAATGATTGGGAAATAGAGTATGATGTGTATAAAGGTGCTGTTTTTAATTTGTCGCATAATATAATGCAGATGTTGTGGTTTAGACCGCATAATGAATTGGAAGGATATAAAAATCTATTTTTAGTAGGTGGTGGTACTCACCCAGGAAGTGGACTTCCAACTATTTACGGTTCAGCCAAAATAGTAGCTGATTTAATAGATAAAAAATAGGTTAGAAAAATCTAACCTATTTTTTTATGAAGAAAATAGTTTTTTCAGAAGACAGTTCTAAAGAGAATGTATAACCAAGGTTATTAAAATTTTTAATCTCTTCTACGCATGCTATTTTATTTTCAATAAGATAATTAAGTAAAGCTCCTCTAGCTTTTTTAGCTTCTGTACTAATATTTTTTATTTTATCTCCATCACATTGTCTAAACTCAATATCTATCACATTAAAAACTTTTCTATTTAAAATTTTAGAAAATTCATTTGATGCAATATTTATAAAAGTTTCATCTTTAAACTGTAGTAAATACTTTTCTATATCCTCTCTCCAAAAATCATATGGAGATATTTCAAGTATTTTATTTGTCATATCTAAACGATATGGTCTTATTGGAGTGCAAGCATTTAATACTCCATACAAAGCTGAAAAAATAAAAACATTATCTCTCATATATTTATAGCTTTCTCTAGAAAATTTTTCCAAATCCAGTTGCTTATAACTAACACCATCATAAAGAGATATTGCCTCTCTCTCCTCTTGATTATAAAAATTACTATATATGTTTAAAACATCATCTAATATTTTACCTTTTATTTTTAATTTAGTTGAAATCTCCTCTTGAGAAAAATTTTTTAAAACTGATATTAAAAAATCTGTCTTCTCTTTAAATGGAATATCTATAATACCACTTTCCTCAGAATATTTAAAAGTTTTATATTGCATTCCTTTACTTGGGGAAAAAAACAATTTCATTAAATCACCTCCATATAATAGTTATTATAACATCTTTTTTTTTACTTAAAAGAGGATTTATAAAAAATTAACTATATATTTATAGCTTTTCATTGTATAATTATAGAATATAATATGTGATTAAATGGAGGTTACCGTGGATCAAAGAATTGAAATACTAGCAAAAAATTTAGTTACTTACTCGTGTAGAGTAGAAAAAGGAGAAAAAGTTTTAATTGAGTCTATTGGTGAGGATTCTAAGAATTTAGTTAAGGCTTTAGTAAAAGAGGTTTATGCTGCTGGAGGACATCCTTTTGTAACAATAAAAGATCAAAGTGTTACAAGAGAACTTTTAAAAGGTATGGATCAAACACAAGCAGAGTTAATGGCAAAATATGAATTAGAAAGAATGAAAGACATGGATGCTTATATTGCTATTAGAGGTTCTGAAAATGCATCAGAACTATCTGATATAGATTCAGCTAAAATGAAAATATATACAGATTACTTTATGAAGCCAGTTCATTTATCAGAAAGAGTTAATAACACAAAATGGGTTGTACTAAGATATCCAAATAACTCTATGGCTCAACTTGCAAATACATCTTTAGAATCTTTTGAAGATTTCTATTATAACGTTTGTAACTTAGACTATTCAAAGATGAGTAGAGCTATGGATTCATTAACAGCACTTTTAGATAGAACAGATAAAGTTAGAATTGTTGGACCTGGAACAGATTTAACATTCTCTATAAAAGATATACCATCAGTAAAATGTTGTGGACTTAGAAATATTCCAGATGGAGAGGTTTACTCAGCTCCAGTGAGAGACTCTATAAATGGAGTTATATCATACAATACACCATCTGTTTATCAAGGAACAACTTTTGAAAATGTTTGTTTCAGATTTGAGAATGGAAAAATTGTAGAAGCTACTTCTAACAATACAGAGAGATTAAATGAAATTTTAAATACAGATGATGGAGCAAGACACATTGGTGAATTTGCAATAGGTGTAAATCCATATATTTTAAAACCTATGAAAGATACACTATTTGATGAAAAAATTGCTGGAAGTATTCACTTTACTCCAGGACAAGCATATAAATTAGCTGACAATGGAAATAAATCAGCTATACATTGGGATTTAGTTCTAATTCAAAGACCAGACTTTGGTGGTGGAGAGATTTGGTTTGATGATGTTTTAATTAGAAAAGATGGTATCTTTGTAATTGAAGAGTTAGAAGTATTGAATCCAGAAAATTTAAAGTAGTAGGAGGATTTAATAATGAATATACTTATGGCACTTTCACAGTTAGAAGTAACTGGTGCTGAGGTGTACGGAACGGTTCTAAGTGATGAACTTATTAGGAGAGGGAACAAAGTTTATATAGTTTCAGATACTTTAACTAAACCTACAAACGCACAATATGAAAAAATAGAGTTTAATAAAAGAAAACTTAAAGATAGAGTTAGTCAAGTTAGAAAACTTCTTAAGATTATAAAAGAAAAAGATATCCAAGTTGTACATGCTCATTCAAGAGCATCATCTTGGAGTTGTGCAATAGCTTGTAGAATAGCAAAGATTCCCCTGATTACAACAATACACGGGAGACAACCTGTGCACTTGAGCAGAAAATTAGTTAAAGCATTTGGAGATTACTCTTTAAGTGTTTGTGAAAATATAAGAGATCATATTGTTAATGATCTAAAAGTTAAACCTGAAAATATAACTGTTCTTAGAAATATGATTAATACAAAAGAGTATCAAAAGAGCACTTTTACTGATATTGAAAAGAATCAGAAGGTTATATCAATAATCGGAAGATTATCTGGTCCTAAAGGAGATGTAACTTATAACTTACTCGATATTCTTCATAGAAGAAAAGATTTTAAGATTCAAGTTATTGGAGGAAAAGAGGTTCCAGCAAGATTTAAAAAGTTTACAGGAAATGTTGAATTTTTAGGATATGTAAATAATGTTTCTGAAAAAATAAGAGAGTCTTCTATTGTTATAGGAGCTGGAAGAGTTGCTGTTGAAGCCATCCTTTGTGAGGTTCCAGTTTTAGCAATAGGAGAAGCTGAGTCTGTAGGAATAGTAACTTTAGATAGATTAAACACAGCTTTAAAATCTAACTTTGGCGATATCTCTTTAAATCATGCTCCAACATTTAGATGGACAGATGTGATTCCAGAAATCGATAAAGGTTTCAATATAAATAAAGATGATTTGAAAACTTTAAGAGAAAGAGTTATAGAGGAGTTTTCAATAGAGTCTATAGTTGAAAATATTGAGAAAGTTTATCAAAGAGAGATTGTAAAAAAGAAAAAATATGAAATGCCTGTTATCATGTATCACAGAGTTATAAAAAACGAAAGTGAAAAAGGCGTTCATGGTACTTATGTAACTGTTGAGCAGTTTGAAGAGCAGATGAAATATCTTAAAAAGAAAGGATACGAAACTGTAACTTTTAAAGAGTTGCTAAATAATAGGTATAAACAAAGATTTGATAAAGATAAGAAATGGATTATGCTTACGTTTGATGATGGATATAAAGATAACTATGAAAATGCTTTTCCTATCTTGAAAAAATATCAGTTTAAAGGTATTATATATGTACTCGATGGGATAGAGTATAATAAATGGGATGTAGATAATCCTGGAAATCCTGAAAAAAGATTTACTTTAATGAATCAAGAGGAACTTCTAGAGATGCAAAACTATGGAATAGAGTTTGGTGGACATACATCTACTCACCCAAGACTAGCTGAACTATCAACTGAACAGGTAAAGTCTGAGATAATTAACTCGAAATCTAATATTGAAAAAATAATAGGAAAAGAGCTGTTGTCTTTTGCATATCCTTACGGTAGTTTAAATGAAGAGGTAAAAAGAATACCTCAAGAAGCTGGTTATAAATTTGCAGTAGCTACTGATTCAGGTAGTATAGTTTTTTCTGATGATTTATTTGAAATTAGAAGAATTGGAATATTTCCAACAAATAATCTTTTTAATTTTAAAAGAAAAGTATCTGGGAAATACAACTTTATAAAAGTAAAAAGAGAAGAAAAAAGTTATGGGAAAAAGTAACTTAGGGAGGATTAATATGAAGAAAATATTAATGGGGTTATTAGCATTAACACTTTCTGCTACAGCATTAGCTGAAAACAAATTTGGAATTGGAGCTGGAGTAGGAGTTTCTGACAGTATCTATAAAGGTGCAGAAGATAAAGCATATCCAATGCCACTATTAGATATTAACTACTATGATTTATATGTTAAGGGTGCAACTGTAGGATTCCAATTTTATAAAGATGATGCTTTTGCTGCGTCACTATTTGTTGATCCATTAGCTGGATTTGCTGTAGATGGTGCTGACTTAGCAAGAGGATACGACAATATTGATGACAGAAAGTTCCAAGCGATGTTTGGAATTAGATTAGATGCTGATACTGGATTCTACGGAGTTAAAACTGGGCTTTCTGCTCAAGTTGGAGAACATGGAGGAGAGGGAAAGATAAGTGCGTTTAAAGCTTATAAAGTAGATGACAAACTTACAATAGTTCCTTCTATTCACGTTAAAGGATACTCAGGAGATTATACTGATTACTACTTTGGTGTAACTTCAGATGAAGCTAGAAGAAATAGCAAAATTGATAGAGCTTATAAAGCGGATGCAGCTTATTCAATGGGGCTTAACTTAACAGCTGACTATAGATTAACTGACAACGTAGCTCTTATGGCATTTTTAGGTGTTGAGAAATTCAGTAGTGAAATTTCAGACTCACCTATTGTAGACGATGGAGTTTTATATTTAGTAGGAGTAGGAGCAAAGTACTACTTCTAAAAATTTTAAGGAGAACAAATGAAATACAAAGCAATTATATGTGACTTAGATGGAACACTATTAAATGAGCATCACACTATATCTGAAGAAACAAAAGAGACTATAAGAAAAGTTGTAAATTCTGGAGTGAAGTTTATAATAGCTACTGGAAGACATCACAATGATGCAATAACATTTAAAGATATGTTAGAGCTAGATAGTTTCTTAATTACTTCAAACGGTGCTAAGGTGCATGACTATAATAACAAAGAGATTATATCTCACAATATTCCAGCTCACTTATCTAAGGAGTTATTAAACTATAACTATAATGAGAACTTACATAAAAATGTTTATTTAGATGAAGAGTGGTATGCTGAAAAGCCTTTAGAGGAAGCATTAGTTTTCCACAAAGAGTCTGGATTTCATCATGTAATAGCTCCTTTCCAATCTTTAGTAGGAAAAGAAATTACAAAATTTTTCTTTATATGTGATGATGAAGAGCATATCTCTGAGTTAGAGAAAAAATTAAGAAAACAATTCCACGAGGGATTAAATATCACTCTTTCACTTGGATCTTGTTTAGAGGTTATGAGAGAGGGAGTTTCTAAAGCTAGTGCAATAGAGGAAGTTTTAAAAGCTGAAGGGATTGATCTTAAAGAAACAATCGCTTTTGGAGATGGATTAAATGACCTTGAAATGCTATCATCTGTAGGAAAAGGATTTATCATGGGAAATGGAAGTCCAAGACTAAAGGCTTTATTACCTGAAAATGAAGTAATAAAGACAAATGCAGAAAATGGAGTGGCAAAGAAACTTCAAGAGATATTCTTATAAAAAGATTATATAAAATAGAAAGGAGAGAGAAGAATTAACTTCTCTCTCCTTTTGTATATTTAGAAATTGAATAATCTTTGGAAGAATCCTTTTTTCTCCTCTTTCTTTTGTTGCTGAGGTTTTTGTTGATTTTGCTGTTGCACTGGTTGAGTAACTTGTTGTGCAGCTGGACCAGTTACTTCTTCAGAAGACATAGCTTCATTTTTTGAAGTTGTCTCTTGAGTAGGAACATAGTATCCAAGAACACCTGCAATACCATTTGTATACTTACTATCTTTTTCCACTGCAATTCTTCCTCTTCTTAATAAGAAAGTTTTATCAGAAGGACTACCATTTAATAATCCAGATATAGGATCTAACTCTTGATAAGTTAAATCTCCATTTTTAACATGGTTATCTAAGAATGTAAATGTAGTTGGAGTGTAGTAACCTTTTTCTATAATCTCTTGGTAGAAATTTTTCCAAAGAGGTGCTGCTACTCCCCCTCCTGTTGCTTTATATAAAGGATCGTTATTGTCATATCCAACATATATTGTTGTAACATAATCTGGAGTCATCCCTGAATACCAAACTGTTCTAGAGTTATTAGTAGTACCAGTTTTTCCTCCCTGCTCAATAGGAACATTATTTATTTTTACTTGAGCACTTTTACTTGTTCCCTGCTTAACAGAGTTTTTCATCATATTAGTCATAAGAGCAATATCAGCACTTTCAAATTTTTGTTCTATTTGAGGTTTTGCTTCGTATAGTGTATTTCCAAACTTATCAGTTACCTTCATAACAAAGAATGGTTTTATTGAATATCCACCATTAGCAAAAACTGCATATGATTGAGCCACTTGTAATGGAGTTCCTTCAGTTGTTCCTAAAGCTGCTGTTAAATTGTTTGGAACAATAAATCCAGCATCAATTTTCTTCATAGTATCCATAAGAGCTGGAATTCCAACTTTATTTAAAAGTTTTATAGAAACAATATTTTGAGATTTATCAAAACCTTGCATCAATGTCATACCGTTATAATATCTCTCTCCAAAGTTTCTAGGAGCCCAAGTACCAAATACAATTCTCGAATCTTCTACAACTAAGTTTTCTTCAAAACCTTTTTCTAAAGCTGTATAGTAGATAAAAGGTTTAAAAGATGATCCAACTTGACGTTTAGCTTGAACAGCTCTATTGAAGTTACCAGTTTTAAAGTTCTTACCACCTATAATACTTATAACTTCTCCATTTTTAGCATCAATTGTTACCATAGCACCTTGAAGTTTTTTATCATTTTTTAAACGTGGATAGTTTTCAAATTTATCCTTAGCAACTTTTTGAATATTTAAATCTAAAGTAGTTTGAACTGTAAGTCCATCATTATAAATCTGTTTTTCTTCAAAGTTTTCAAATAGGAACTTCTCAACTAAATCTGTAAAGTCAGGAGCATTAAACTCTATCTTTTTATCAAGAGCACCGTAAACTACTGTAGTGTTCTTATCCTTAAAATCATTTGACGAAGCTTTTGATTCATTGACAAATTTATGATTTAAAGCTTCATTATATTCAGCTTCAGTTATTAAACCAAATTTAAGCATCTGTTTTAATATTAATCTTTGTCTAACTAAAGATCTTTCAAGATTAGTTCTTGGATTATACATATTTGGTCTATTTGGAATTCCTGCTAAAAGAGCTGACTCAGCTAAGTTAACATTATTAACATCTTTTCTAAAGAAGTTATAAGCTGCAGTTTTTACACCGTAAGCTCCAGAACCAAAGTAGATTTCATTTAGATACTTCTCCATTATTTCATCTTTTGTATATTTTCTTTCAATTTCAAATGTGATTATAATCTCTTTTATTTTTCTAGAGAACTTTTTTTCATGAGACAGAAAAGCATTTCTAGCTAATTGCTGAGTTATTGTACTTCCACCCTGAGCTGCTCTTCCAGATTTTAAGTTAACTATAGCAGAACCTAAAATTCTAAATGGATCGATTCCATAGTGTGTTAAAAACTGTCTATCCTCTATGGCTATAAAAGCATTTTGTAAATTTTGTGGTATATGTTCTATATCCACAGGTTCTCTTGTTTCTTTTGAAATAACATCAATTACTTGTCCATTTCTATCATAAATTGTAGTAGGAATAGGAGGACTATAATTCTCAACTAGCTCTGAAACATTTGGTAGTTCTTTATAGTATTTATTTACTAAAAGACTTGCTCCAATCCCTCCAACAATACCTAAAGATACAATAAATATGGCAACATACTTAAGAATTTTCCATTTCATAAAATATCTCCATTTTAATTATTTTAGATTTTTTTGTCTTAATTGTCCACAAGCACCGTCTATATCAGTTCCCTTTTCTCCTCTAACAGTTACGTTTACTTTTCTAAAATCTTTTAAGTAATTGAAGATTTTATCAATTTTCTTTTGAGAAGGTCTTTGGTAATCTTTTCCATCTACTGGATTACATGGAATAAGGTTTAATATATGATCAAAGTTGTGAACAAAATCAGCTAAGTAAGCGATATCGTTATCAGAAACGTTGAAGTCATTGATTAAGATATACTCAAAAGTGATTCTTCTCTTAGTTTGTCTTTGATACTCTTGTAATATTGGGAATAAATCCTCTAATGGATATTTTGTATTAATTGGCATTAACTCGCTTCTCTTTTCATCAATAGCACTGTGTAAAGATATAGCTAATTCTACTGGGATTCTCTCTTCTAATAACTTCTCAATTCCAGGAATAATTCCAGAAGTTGAAATTGTGATTCTTCTCTTAGAAACGTTTACTCCTTTTTCACTTGATAAGATATCAATAGCCTTTATAACATTATCAATGTTAAGCATAGGTTCTCCCATACCCATAAATACAATGTTATTAATTTGTAATCCTTGCTTTAATAATCTTCTTTCAATTGTATAGAACTGGTTTGTAATTTCGTGTACATCTAAGTTTCTTGTAAATCCACCAAGACCTGTAGCACAGAATCCACACTTAACAGCACACCCAACTTGAGATGAGATGCAAAGAGTTGTTCTATCTTTGTGTCTTAAGATAACACTTTCAATTGTATTTCCATCTTCTAATTTAAATAAAAACTTTTCAGTTTTATCTATTTTAGAAACTTGGTGTTTTAATAGGTTTAAGAAAGGGATGTAAGCTTTCTCAGAAAGTAATTCTCTATCCTTTAATGATATGTTTGTCATATCGTTAATATCTCTTACTATTTTTTGGTTTAACCATGTAAAGATTTGTTTTCCGTAAAATTTCTTCATTCCTAAAGAAACTATAAAGTCTGTAAGCTCTTGTTCGTTTAAATTAAGTAAATTTATTTTATTTGACATATTTCCTCCATTGTTACTAATAAATACCTAATTTCCATTATAACAGATATTTCAGACTTTTACAATATATTTGTAATCTCCGCTACTGAAACCTCTCCTTTAAAGTTAGCTCTCTCTCCTTTTCCTCCACCTTTTATGTTTAGTACTTTAGAGAACTCCTTTAATAGTTCACCACAATCAATAGTTTTACTAGATATCACTCCTGCATCTTCCCAAATACCTATAAAAATATAATCACCTGGTATAATTTTATTTAAGTTTGTTATTGTATCCTTATCATCTTTATATACTATATATTTTCTATCATCCTTTTCAATAGCTGAACTTAATAGGTCTTTAGATAAGAAATTACAATATTTTAAATTTAACTCTTTAAATCTACTTTCAACTTCTTTCTTTTCGTTATTAAATTTTTCTACCATAGAAATTATCTCGTTATCTCTACAACTAAATATTCTATCTAGTTCTTTAATAGTTTTATTTTTCTTAACAAAATCTTCGATAGCTCTCTCTCCACTTAAAAAATAAAATCTAGTGTAATTTCCTTTGATTTTCTCAAAACTTATAATTTTAAATACTCTAATCTCTGATATGTCAGATACATGGTATCCAGCACAAGCACTTGTATCCATATTATCTATAGTTATAATTCTAACATCACCAGTAACTTTATCACTTATTTTTTTTCTAAATGTATCAATAGAGTTAGCTTCATCTCTAGTAACTATTTTTTCTAAAATAGCTCTTCCCTCTCCTATAGCACTATTAATTTTTCTTTCTAATTCATCTACAAAGTTTTCATCTAAATCTTTAGAATCTAAATCCACTGTTGTATAAGTTTCAGTCATTCTAAACCCAACAGTATTTAGTCCATAGTCATTATATGCTATAGCAGAAAAAAGATGTTGAGCTGTATGTTGCACTCCTATATCAAAAACTCTATTAGTATCTACAGTATATGTATATTCACCTGAAGTAATTTCATTTTCAACTATAATTTTTTTATCATCTATAACAGTTAAAAATTTTGTATCCCCTATATAACCTTGATCTCCTATTTGTCCACCTTTACCATCTATATATAGATTATGTGACTCTACTTCAATAACCCAATTATCTTTTTCTTTTATACAAGAAAGTATTTTAATCATAGCTCCTCCTAAATGTTTTGATACCTTATTTTATAACGATATCCTAAGTATTTCAATCTATTTCAAGAAAGTATTTTAATTACATTGTCTATTCAAAAAGTATAGATTATGTTATACTATATACGAATAGTAAAATAACAATCAATTTAGATAGAGGTGTATATATGACAAGAGAGGAAAAAATTAAAAATACATATTTAGGTGCCCATGTATCTATACAAGGTGGAGTAGCTAATGCTTTTAAAAATGCAATGGCTATAGATGCAAATGGATTTGGAATGTTTGTTAAAAACCAGAGAAGATGGGATGCCAAACCATATACAGAGGATGAAATTTTAGAATTTAAAGATGCTATGAGAAGATATAAGTTTACTCCAGAGCAGATTTTACCACATGATGGATATCTTATAAACTTAGGAAGTCCTGATGAGGAGAAAAGAGAGAAATCACTAAATGCTTTTTTAGATGAGATGCAAAGAGTAAATCAATTGGGACTTATATATCTAAATACTCATCCAGGAAGTCATTTAAAAGAGATAAGTGAAGATGAGTGTGTAAAACTTATAGCTGATTCAATAAATAAAGCACATAAAGCTGTTCCAAATGTTATAGTTGTTTTAGAAAATACAGCAGGACAAGGATCAAATATGGGTTATAAGTTTGAGCATATAAGAGATATAATAAATCTTATTAAAGATAAAACTAGAATAGGTGTTTGTTTAGATACATGTCATACAGTAGCAGCAGGATATGCTCTTTCAACAGAGGAGGAATATAATGCAACTATGGATGCCTTTGAAAACATTGTTGGATTTAAATATCTAAAAGGAATACACTTAAATGACTCTATGTTTGGAGTAGGAAGTAAAAAAGATAGACATCACAGTATAGGAGAGGGAACTCTTGGTATGGACTTCTTTAAAAGATTTATGAATGATGATAGATTTAGAAATATTCCAATAGTTATGGAAACAATAGATGAAACTATTTGGAAAGAAGAGATTGAACTACTTAGAAGTTTAATAGATTAAAAAATAAAGACACAGAAAATTCTGTGTCTTTTTATATATATGATTTATAGAGATTAGTTTCTCTCTAATGCCTTTTTTACATCTTCTAATGTATCTTCAACCATGTTATCATTTTTACCAATAGCATTGTAGAAGAACACAACATATTTTCCATCTATTTTTTGTACAGCTTTTCTTCTAGTTGTTCCAGGAACTGAGAAGTATTGAATTCCTCTCTTCTCTCTATTCATTTCCCAATCACCAGATCTATTGTATTGATTATCACCAAAAGCAGTTCTTGAAGTTTGAGGTAAGTCTCTTAATTTAGAGTCTATAACAATCTCTCTTTTTCCTAAGTGATTTTTCATAGAAAAAGCTCTTTTTTGATATCCAGTAGTATACATCTTTAATCTATCTTTTAATGCGTTTGCTTCTTTTTTAGAAACATCTGATGCAAAAGCTAAAGATGAAAGTAATAAAAATCCACATAATAATTTTTTCATAATTTTGTTCTCCCTATTTAGTAAGTTTTCTTATAGCTCTATATAAAGCTTTATCTTTTTCGACTTTTTCCATCTTTCCTAAAAACCAGTTAAGTTCTTGGTCATTTAGACGAAGCTCCTCTTTTATAAATCTTTCTAATTTCTCAACTTCCATAGGTAGTAACTCTTTTTTTAGTGAACTGTTAATCTCTTGTATTGTTCTTCCTCCTTCGAAAAAGAAAACAAGTTTTTGCCAGTTTGCAAAAAGGTCTACTTTTCTAAGAAGCATTACTGCTGTATAGTTAAGTTCTGGAAGAGTCTTAAATCCTTTTCTAGATAGAAATGATTTCATTTCATCATTTTTTTCAGTTTCAAAAAGAACCTCCCCAGCTTTTTTAGTATTCATAATTTTAGGTAACTTTGAACTTCTATCCTTTAATCTTAAGTATTTTGATAAAGTTAAAGTTTTTGTTTCAAGATAAAAGTCTATTGCAAATTCATTGAAACTCTTACCTTCTGGAATAGTTCCCTCTTCGATGTAATCTATCATTAAATCAATTTTTTTGAAATCAACCATTTTTGTATACCCTCCTGAAAAATAAGAATTAAAATATTTGCTACTTATTATATCACAACTTTAATTAGTTGAACAACTAAAAATTTAAAAAAATTATTATTTTTTATAATTTGTAATTTGATATTAAAACTCGTTTTTAGAAACTCTACATATAAAAATAACCTATAAAAATAAATTAAAAATTATAAAGCTTGATTTTATAAAATA
>NZ_KI518194.1 GCF_000479045.1 Cetobacterium somerae ATCC BAA-474 | reverse complement strand
AAAAATATATAGTATATATTTTATTAAGGGAGTTATAATTGGGGGTGTTTTTATGGATTTAAAAAGTCTTTTAATTAAGGATTTAATGAAACAAAAAGAGGAAAAAACAAAAAATTTAAAAGAAAATTTGCATTTAGAAAGCTTAAGATTGCAAAAAAAATAAAAAAAATTTTAATCTATAAATAAGCAAGTAATCATGGAAATCGTAGTCAATCACTTTTGTTGACCCACGGTTTCCTTTTATTTTATTGGTTTTTATGTTATAATAACTATGTGATATTTTTTACAAGAGGTGAGGTTTATTGAAGTTAATATTTAAATTTGTTGCGCTATTTTTTATTTTAACAATCTGCGTTTTCTCTCAGGAAAACAACTCTTCAGATAAAATAAAAGATTACGTAAAGAAAAATACCACTACAGAAAAAACTGCTACTAACATATATAAAAGTATTATTGAGAATTCAGAAAAGCATGATGTTGAACCAGAATTAATTGCTGCTATAATAAAAGTTGAAAGTGATTTTAAACATAGCACTATTTCTACAGCTGGAGCAAGAGGATTAATGCAGCTTATGCCTAAAACAGCAAAACTTATGAAAGTTAATCCTAACGATATGAATGCTAATATAAAAGGTGGAACAAAATATATTGCTTGGTGTTTAGAACAGCAAAATAATAATTTGAAATTAGCTCTAGCATCTTACAATGCTGGAATTGGAAATGTTAAAAAGTACAACGGTATTCCACCATTTAGAGAAACTCAAAACTATGTTAAAAGAGTAATGAAGGAATATAACTATTTAAAAGCATAGCAAGAGAAAAGGTCGTAACTATACGACCTTTTTTATTACTTTATTCTTTTTAGATTTTCATCTGGTAACCCTTTACCAAATAAAATTGGAACTTTTTCAATATCAACTACACTGGTATCAATTCCATACCATTTTTGAGGAGAAACTGTGAATTTTTTTATAAATAACTGAGTGGAAATTATAAAACTATCCCATGCTGAGAAATCATTTTCTAAAGCCAATACCTCTTCTATTATTATAAATTTAAAATTTCCAATACCTTTAAGGTTTTCATAATCTATCATATAGTTTCTTGGTTTAAATACGACCTCTCCTGATTTTATTAAATCACGAATGACTTGAAACATAAGTGTATTTATTCCCTGAGATACTCTAAATCCTAGATTAAAATCTATTACAAAAATTCTATTCTCTTCTATCTTGTTAAAAATATACTCTCTTGTATAAGGATCGTCTGTTACATTTATATTTATAAACCAATAGTTATCCGCTTTTTTAGGTTCATTATTAAATATTGAATAGATAACCTTTGGTTCTACTTGATTCCATAATTTAGATTTTGTTAAATAAACTACATTCCCTGCATAAAGAGGTAGCTCACTGTCTGTTTTTAATATATTAAAATTCTCTTTATAATCAGTTAAATTAACAAACTTAAGATATCTTTTCTTAATTTCAAAGCTATACTGCCATACATACATTACAAATGCCAATGCCGCTGTAATTATCAATGTTACATATCCACCACTTAATATTTTAAAACTATTTGCGTATAAAAATGATAGTTCTATAGTTCCAAAAACTAGTAAGACAACAATCCATAATTTTTTTTGATTTTTTACAAATCTTATATACTGAGATAAAAGTAGTGTTGTCATAAGCATTGTTATTGTTATAGATAGCCCATATGCCGCTTGCATATTTTGTGATTGTTTAAAAATAAATATTATTCCTACACATCCAATACATAGAGCTTTATTTACCGTTCCTATATAAACTTGTCCCTTTTCCTTTGTTGGATATCTTATAGCTAATTTAGGAAAAATATTTAACTTTATCGCTTCAGATATTAAAGTAAATGATCCAGATATTAGAGCTTGGCTGGCTATAATAGCAGCTAGCGTCGCTATTATTACCCCTGGTATAATAAACCATCTAGGCATTATTAAGAAAAATGGACTATTTACAAATGTATGTCCCTCTCTTGAAAGTAGATATGCTCCCTGTCCAAAGTAGCTTAATAGCAATGTTATTTTCACAAAAATCCAACTATAATATATGTTTACTCTTCCACAGTGACCAAGATCTGAGTATAGTGCTTCAGCCCCTGTTGTACATAGAAACACAGCCCCTAATATATACGGGACATTTCCACTAACTAAAAGTTTAAAGGCATAGTATGGATTTATTCCCTCTAGTATTCTTGGGTTTTGTACCAACTGAACGATTCCAAAAAAACCAATCATAGAAAACCATACAAACATAATAGGTCCAAAAATTTTCCCTATCTTTTCTGTTCCAAACTTCTGAACTGAAAACAGTAACAATATAATCACTAGTACTATCATCACTGTTGCATCCTCTTTTAAAAACACTATTAAATTCAATCCTTCTATAGCCGAACTTACAGATATAGGAGGAGTAAGTATTCCATCAGCCAAAATAGCAGCTACCCCAATTATTGCAGGAACTATAAGCCATTTAAAATACCTTTTTACAAGTGCATACAGTGCAAGAATTCCTCCCTCACCATTATTATCTGCTTGTAATGTCAAGACCACATACTTTATTGTCGTTTGTAGCGTCAGTGTCCAAAACACCAAAGAAACTCCACCTAATACTAACTCTCTAGTTGCTATACTATTATTAGTATAAAGAATAGCTTGCATAACATAAAGAGGGGAGGTTCCTATATCGCCGTAAACTATTCCAAGGGCTACAAGTAAAGACCCTATTGTTATATCCTTATTTTTAAACATACCTTTCCTCCATTCCCTTTTTTTATTTTATTCGCTATCTTTATATATTTTCATTTAAATATTTCATTAAAAAAGACTTCACCTAAAATATCGATGAAGTCTTTTAAGATTAATTATTAATTTTCTACATAAGCCTTTTTAAAATGATATCCTCCTAAAGGTGATTTTACCCATCCCTTTACTTTTGGATTAGCTGCAACAACACTTGTATAATAATAAAGTGGAATTATTGGCATATCATCCATTAAAATATTTTCAGCTTTATGAAGCAGCGCTGTTCTCTTTTCTGGATCATTCTCCTTTTGAGCTTCCTTTATTAAATTATCATACTCTGGATTAGAATATCCTGATACATTGTTTCCTCCTCCAGTTACCCAAAGATCTAAGAAGTTCATCGGATCATTATAATCAGCTATCCAACCATGTCTTGCAATATCATAATTTTTATTATTTCTAGTTGTTTGGAATACTGCCCACTCCTCATTTTTTAAATCTACATCTACACCTAGATTTTTCTTCCACATATCTTGAACTGCTTGAGCCACCATTGCATGTCCATCCCCTGTATTAAATGTAAATGTTAATTTTGGTATAGATTCTGGTGTTGTGTAACCAGCCTCAACCATTAATTTTTTAGCTAATTCAACATCTCCCTCTCCAGGCAAATATGCACTATTCTTTGTAAAGTCATTTCCGTCTGTAGCAACTATTCCTTCTGGAACAAAACTTCTAGCTGGAAGTTGTCCAGCCTTTGTAACCTCTTCAACAATAAGTTTTTTATTCAAACCTAAAGCAAGTGCTTTTCTTACTTTTGGATTTCCTAAAAACTTTACCACTTCTGGATTACTATTGTTACCAGACACATTTACAACATAAAAATATGTTCCTAAATATGGATATATTTTCCCCTCTCCACTAGCTAAAAGAGATGGTATCTCACTAGCTGGAGGAGCATCTATAATGTCAACTTCTCCCGCTTTAAAAGCATTTAAATAAGTTTTATCATCCACAATTATATCAAATCTTAATTCATCCAATTTCACATCATTTTTTCCCCAGTAATTTTCATTTGGAACTAATAATATATTTTCTTTAGGACTCCATGATTTAATTTTAAATGGTCCATTTCCTATATAAGTTTTAGCATCTATTGCCCATGCTGGATTATCTTTTACAACATCCTCTCTAAGTGGAAAGTATGATGGTAGAGATGTTAAAGATAGAAAATATGGTGTAGCATTCTCTAAAGTTACCTCTAAAGTTTTATCATCTATTGCTTTTACTCCAATCTCCTCTTCTGTAACCTCTCCATTATAAAACTTTTCACCATTTTTTAAATAAAATAGCATGTAAGCATATTCCATTCCTGTATCTGGTGTTAATCCTCTTTTCCAAGAGTAAACAAAATCCTGTGCTTTTACTGGTTTCCCATCAGACCATTTTCCATTCTCTTTCAGTTTAAAAGTATATACCTTACCATCAGGAGATACTTCAACACTTTCCGCTGCTGCTGGAACTAACTTTCCATCATCCCCTTCCATGAAAAGACCTTCGAATATGTTAGATGCAACAATTGAACCATCTACTGCTGTATTTAACTGTGGATCTATTGTTCTTGGATCAGTTCCTAAATTATAAGATATTGAATTTTTCTTACTCTCTACTGAAGTCTGTGCTTTTTTCTCTTCATCTTTCCCACCACATGCAACTAAAAATAAAACTGCTGATGCTATTGCTAAACTTTTTCCATTTAATCTCCCGAACATAAACTCCTCCTTTTAGATATTAGTATATAAATGACATGCAACTTTGTGATTCTCTCTAACCTCTATTAATTTAGGTTCTATCTCTTCACATTTTTCAAATGCTTTTGGACATCTACTTTTAAATCTGCAACCACCCTTTGGGTTTATTGGAGTTGGTATATCTCCCTCTAAAATTATTCTTTCTTTTTTTGATGATATATCTGGATCTGGTATTGGTATAGCTGATAATAATGCTTCAGTATAAGGGTGAAGTGGAGTATTATAAACCTCATCACTTGTTGAAATTTCAACTAACTTTCCTAAATACATTATTCCAACTCTATCAGAAATATGTTTTACCATAGATAGATCATGAGCTATAAAAAGATAAGTCAATCCTAATTTCTTTTGTAGCTCTTCTAAAGTATTTATTATTTGAGCTTGAATTGAAACGTCTAAAGCTGATATTGGTTCATCACAAACTATAAATTCAGGATTACAAGCTAGTGCTCTAGCTATTCCAACTCTTTGTCTTTGTCCTCCTGAAAATTCATGAGGATATCTACTCATATGTGAAGAGTTTAATCCCACTAGTTCTAGTATTTCTAAAACTTTTTTATCTCTATTTTTCTCTTCATATAGATTGTGAATCTCCATTGGTTCTTTTATTATATCTCCAATAGTTTGTCTCGGATTTAAAGAGGCATATGGATCTTGAAATATCATTTGAATCTTTCTTCTAAAACTTTTCATCTCTTGAAAATTTAAGTTAGTTATATTTTTATTATCATATACTATCTCACCAGAAGTTGGTTCATATAATCTTACAACTGTTCTACCTAAAGTTGTCTTTCCACATCCAGATTCCCCTACTAATCCAAGTGTTTCTCCTTTTTTTATCTCTAGTGTTACATCATCAACTGCATGTAAAACTTTTTTATTTTTCTCAAATATACTTTTCTTTAAGTTAAAATGTTTACAAAGGCCTTTTATTTCAAGTAAATTTTCTCCCATCTCTCCTCCTTACCTTATACTTACTTTAGGTGCATCTTTATGATTTAACCAGCAAGCTGATTTGTGATTCTCATCAATTTTAAAAAGTGGTGGCATATTCTCCTTACACGCTCTCATTGCAAAATCACATCTTTGATAAAATGGACACCCTTTAGGAGGATTTAAAAGATCTGGTGGTGTTCCCATTATTGGTTTCAATGGCTCTTTCCCCAATCTTTCAGGATTTGGTACACTTTTTAAAAGCCCAGCTGTATATGGATGTTTTGTATTATAAAATATATCCCTTGTTAAACCTTGTTCTACAATTACTCCACCATACATAACATTTACACGATCACACATCTCTGCTACTACACCTAAATCATGAGTTATTAAAATTATTGATGTATTTATTGTTTGTTTTATCTTTCTCATTAAATCTAAAATTTGTGCTTGTATTGTTACATCTAAAGCTGTTGTTGGTTCATCTGCTATTAGTAGCTCTGGACTACAAGCTAGTGCCATAGCTATCATAACTCTTTGTCTCATTCCACCTGAAAACTCATGTGGATACTGATTCATTCTAGCTCTTCCCATGGGAATCCCCACCGCATCTAAAAGTTCCACAGCTTTTTCAAAAGCCTCGCTATTGCTCATCCCTTTATGAACAATAAGTGTTTCCATTATCTGCTTTCCTATAGGAATTAAAAGGTTTAATGATGTCATAGGATCTTGAAATATCATTGACATTGTATTTCCTCTAATTTTATTCATCTGTTTCTCATTTATATTATCAATTCTTTGCCCCTTAAAAACTATTTCGCCCTCTTTTATTTTTCCATTTTCTTCAAGAAGTTTCATTATACTCATCATAGTAATACTTTTTCCACTTCCTGATTCCCCTACTACTCCTAAAACCTCTCCCTTTAAAAGGTCAAAGGTCACTCCCCTAACTGACTGCACCTCTCCATGATGTGTATCAAAAGATGTTCTTAAATTTTTTACTTCTAATAACTTTTCCATAACTACCCCCTTACCTTAGGATCTAATGCATCTCTTAATCCATCCCCTAATAGATTAAATGCCAATATTGTTAAACATATTGCTAAAGTTGGAAATACTAATTGATATGGATATAATCTAAATCCACCTAATGCATCATTTGCTAGCGTTCCCCAAGAAGCTGCTGGTGGAGTAATTCCTAAACCTATAAAACTTAAAAATGCTTCTGTAAAAATTGCTGATGGTATTTGTAAAGTTAATGTAACTATTATTGAACTCATACTATTTGGCAAAAGATGTTTGAAAAGTATTCTTCTATTTGAAGCTCCAAGTGTTCTAGCAGCTAAAATATACTCCTGTTGTTTTAACTGTAAAATCTCTCCTCTTACTATTCTTGCCATTCCAATCCAATATGATAATGCCAGTGCTAAAACTATATTTAAAAATCCACCTTTTTCAAAAGTAACCATAATTAAAATTACATATATTGTCATTGGAATAGAGTATATAATATCCACAACTCTCATCATAAAAGTATCAACTCTTCCTCCAAAATATCCAGATACTCCTCCATATAAAATTCCAATTATTAGATTTAAAAAAGATGCTATAAATGCAATTGCTAAAGAGTAACGTGCCCCATACATAACTCTCACAAAAATATCTCTTCCAAGTTGGTCCGTTCCAAACCAATGAGCTGCACTTGGAAATCTATTTGTCATACTTAAGTTAGTTTCAAAGATACTATATTTTGAAAAAATCGGAACTACTACAGCAAGAGTTGTTATCAGTATAATAAATATTAACCCTGCTATTGAAAGTTTATTTTGTTTTAATTTTCTCCAAGCATCTTCAGCGAAAGTAAAACTTTTTCTAGTTATCTCCTCTTTTACCTTTTCATTTTCAGTAGCAAATGTAAAATCTAACTCTGAACTTCCCTCTTTAGTTTCAGTATTAGTATATTTCACAGCTTTAGAAGAAAATATCTCTTCTCTAAAATTAGCAAAATCTACTTCTATATTTTTGTAAGCCATACTTCCTCCCTATTTATCAAGTTTAATTCTTGGATCAATAACTACATAAAGTAAATCTACAATTAGATTACAAATCATTAAAAATGCACTATAGAATATAGTCACTCCCAAAATAACTGTGTAATCTCTATTTGTTATTGTTGTTACGAATTCACTCCCTAAACCTGGAATCGCAAATATTTTTTCGATAACAAAGCTTCCAGTTAATATCCCTGCTACTAATGGACCAAGATATGTTACTATTGGAATTAAAGTATTTCTTAAAGCATGTCTTATAATTATTCTTCCTCTACTTAGACCTTTTGCTCTTGCTGTCCTTATATAATCTGATTTCATAACCTCAATTAATTTTGATCTAGTTAATCTTGCTATAAAAGCTATTGAATAACCTGATAAAGCTACACTTGGTAAAATATAGGACTGCCAACTTTTAAGTCCCACAATTGGAAACAGTTTTAATTTTACTCCAAAAATATACATTAAGAAAACTCCTATTACAAAGCTTGGAATAGTTACACCAAATGTGGATAGTAACATACATAGTGAATCTGGCCACTTGTTAAAGTTTAGTGCTGCTAGTATTCCCAAAGCTATTCCTATAACCAGAGATAATGATACTGCTACTAGACCTAATTTTGCAGATGTTGGAAAGGAATAACCAATTATCCAGTTTACTGTTCTTCCCTCTCTTTTCATACTTGGCCCTAGATCTCCCCTTGATAAATCTTTTATGTATGCTACATACTGCTCACCTAAGGGTTTATCTAATCCAAATTTCTCTTCTAATTTTACTTTGATTTTTGGAGGTATGTTCTTTTCCCCATCAAAAGGGCCTCCAGGCATGAGTCTCATTAAAAAAAATGTTAATGTGATAACTAAGAAAAGTGTAAAAATTGTTGTTAAAATTCTTTTTAAAATATATAGGACCATTCTTTTTACCCCCTATTAAAAATTTAAAAAGATTATACATCTTTATTTTATTTTTTGCAAATATTTTTTTATTTTTTTATTTTTTGCAAATATTTTTTATTTTGCTGTATAAAAAAAACTTTATCTAAATTTTATAGATAAAGCTCTTTGCTTAAAATCCAATTATTCTTATAAAAAATGTTAATATTGGAACAATTAATATTGCAGGAAGATAATTTGCCACCTTTATTTTTGTTATTCCAATTATGTTTAATCCCAATGCTATTATTAGTAGTGACCCTACACTTGTTATCTCTGATATTGTATTTTGTGTTAAAATAGGTTCTAAATATTGTGCTAAAACTACTAACAATCCTTGAAAAAGAAAAACAAATATTGAAGAAAATAACACTCCTATTCCTAAAGTTGCTGCTAACATTATCGATGAAATTAAATCTAAAAATGATTTTGTAAAAAGCATTTGGTTATCACCTGTTAATCCAGCATTTAGTGAACCAACAATAGTCATAGCTCCTATACAAAAGAGAAGACTTCCCGTAACGAATCCTTGAGTTACAGACACTTTAGAGTTTTCATTCTTTTTTACTTTTCTTTCAAAATACTCTCCAATATTTTGGATTTTTTCATTTAAATCAATTCCCTCTCCTATAATTACCCCTAGGATAATTGATCCTATTAAAACCAATGGATTTTCACCTTTCAAAGTTCCAGAGATTCCTATTGATAGAGTACATAACCCAATTCCTATCATAATAGAGCTTGTAAACTTTTCTGAAATTTTACTTTTAAAAATTAAACCTACAAAACTACCGATAATTACAGCTAAGGTATTCACTATTACTCCTAGCATTTTACCACTCCCCTTATATCTTAATTTTCTATTTTCATATCCCCATCTTTTATAAATTCTCTTTTTCTAAGAAAAATTGATATTAGGTATGTTACCACTCCTGGGAGTAAAATGTAAAGAGTAATTATTAAAAAAATAGTTTTCACTCCTCCTCTTCCTATTTTATCCATAGTTATATAGCTCTCGAGTATTCCTACTAACCCACTTGTTCCCATTCCTGCTCCTGCAAAACTATTTTCCATTTTAAAAACTATCGTCACAAGTGGACTTAAAATAATTGATGCTAATATTTGAGGTATCCAAACTCTCCAATTTTTAACTATATTTGAAAATTGAAGCATAGATGTTCCTAAACCTTGTGCTACTAATCCTCCCCATCCATTTTCTCTAAAACTTGTCACTGCAAATCCAACCATTTGAGTACAACATCCAAGTGTTGCAGCTCCAGCTGCAAGACCCTCTAACTTTAGCATCATTGCTATTGCAGCACTACTAATTGGTAAAGTTAAAGCCATTCCCATAAATACAGATATTAATATTCCCATAAAAAATGGGTGTAGTTCTGTTGATTCCATAACTAAAAAACCTATTGCAGTCATTAGCTTTCCTAAAATTGGACCTACACTTACTCCTACTAATCCTCCTACTAAAATTGTTATTGCTGGTGTTAAAACTATATCTAGTTTTGTTTCCTTTGAAATTAGTTTTCCAAACTCTGCACCAATTAAAGATGCTATATACGCTCCAACAGGTCCACCTAAAGAGTATCCAACCATTCCTGTAAAAGTTGATGAAAACAATACTAAAGGCGGAGCTTTCAAGCTATATGCTATAGCTACTCCTATTCCTGCTCCTGTTATATCTCTAGCAATAGGCCATATAGTATCTGTTAAAAATTTTATGCTTAATTGTTGACCAAGCATATTTAAGATTGACCCTGTTATTAAAGTAGAAAACATCCCTAGTGCCATAGCTCCTAGTGCATCTACAAAATATTTTTTTCCTGATAATTCTACATCTTTTCTTTTTAAAAATTCACGTATCTTCATAATGAAATATTATATCATACTAAACCTAAAAATGTCACTTTTTAACCATATTAGAACTTTTATTAACTTTAAACACTCTATATTCCTTACCTATTTGACACCTTATTTTGCTAATGATAGAATACAAAAAATCACTTTATTATTTTTTAAGGAGGAACCTTATGAGTAATCACACAAAAACAGATCAGAACAAAATGGGAATGACGGCTCTTGCATTAATGATTTTTACATCAGTTTATGGATTTGCTAATATCGCATTATCCTTTTTCAACATGGGATATTCTGCGATACCTTATTTCCTCTTATCAGCAGTTTTATACTTTATTCCGTTCTCTTTAATCATTGCAGAGATGGCACAAGCTTTTAAAGATGACCATGGTGGTATTTACACTTGGATGGAAAAGTCTGTGGGCATTAAATGGGCATTCACTGGAATTTTTATGTGGTGGATATCTTATGTTGTATGGATGGTTGGAAAAGCAACTAATATGTGGATCCCTCTATCTTTTGGTATCTTTGGTAAAAATATTTTTACAGATGCCAATGTTATGGCATGGACAGGATTGAAATCATCTCAATTTTTCGGAATTATTGGAATTATATTCATGATTTATACTACTTATGTAGCTATAAAAGGTATTAAAGGAATTTCAAAGGTTGCTTCAATCGGTGGAATTGCTGTTATAGCTTTAAATATTCTTCTATTCGTTGGAGGAATTTTAGTTCTTTTAACTAAGGGATTAACTTTTGGAGAGACTAGTTTCAACCTATTCACTTCTCCTAATCCTAACTTTGCAACTCCTGTTGCTTCACTAGGATTTTTAGTTTATTCAATCTTTGCTTTTGGTGGAATGGAAGCATCTGGTGGATTAGTTGACAATGTAAAAGATAAAAAATCATATATTGGTGGACTAACTTTTGCTGGAGCAATTATCTCTATTGGATATGCTATTGGAGTATTTTTAGTTGGAACATTTACAAACTGGGCTGACATTATGGGAGCTACTGATGTAAATGGTGAAGCAATTGTTAACTACGCAACTGTTACTTATGTTATTGTTGGACAACTTGGACTTACTCTTGGAAAAATATTCAATATGAGTAATCCTGAAATTTTAAAAGTTTTATTTGCTAGATTTGCTGGATTTGGAATGTTCTTCGCATATGTTGGAGCTTTCTTTACACTGGTTTACGCTCCATTAAAACAGATGATTGATGGAACTCCTGAAGAGTTATGGCCATATGGAATTGGATCTGATGACCCAGTTACGAGAACTCCTAAAAAAGCTTTAATTATGCAAGCTATATTTGTTGTAGTTATGATAGCTCTTGTTGCTTTTGGTGGATCTGGAGCTTCTAAATTCTTTGCTACTTTACAAGGAATGACTAATATTGCTATGACACTACCATATATATTCATCTCATATGCTTACATTAAATTCTTAAATAATGACAGTATTGATAAGCCTTTCCAAGTTTTATCAAGAAATAAAAGTTTTGGTATCTTTGCTGGATGGATAGTAACTTTAGTTGTTACTTTTGCAAATATATTCTCAGTTATGGATTTAAATGGCTCTGATGTTGGAATTTTTGGAATAAATATACCTGGTGTTTACGATGAATTTATAATCGGACCAGTTATCTTCTCAATAATTTCATATTTAATCGTTCATCACTACGAGAAAAATAGAAAAAAATAATATTATTTTGTAAATTAAAAGGTATCTTGAATAATTTCAAGATACCTTTTTTATATTAGAATAGTTTTTTCTTATAGTATGCATCAGCTTGATATATTGCTGCCACAGGATTGTGACATAATACTCTATCTTTTACTGCAAATACAGTAACTGGTGCTTCCGAATGTTTTATAAATAATGTATCGTGTCCTACGCAAAGACCAAACAGTATATTTAAATCTGTTTTCTCTTCGTTTAAATGTAATGCTTGCCCAATTGGATTACACATAATATCATTTTTCACGTAAGTTTCTTTTTCCTCTTGAGGTATTCCTAAAAATCCCTTTAAAATAGCTCCATTTTTACAAATTACAGAAACTACTTTTAATCCGTGGTGCTCTAATATTTTTACAAAAGTTTTAGCTTCTTCGTGAAGTCCTGTGCAGAAAGCTAACCCTATACGCTCATATCCACATTTCTTTGCAAAAGCTATAGTCTCTTGAACACGAGTCCAATTTGTATTTCCTTCAGCTTCTACAAGTGCTGATTGAACAGCAATTGTTAAGTCATCTCCTACATGTAACTCTTTTGCTTTATTTTGCATCTCTTCATTTCTACTAGGACAAAATACCTTTGGCATTTTATCTTGGTCCTTTGATAAACAACCTCTTGTCATACATTTTGCACAAATACTCATTTTCTCTCTCCTAACTCATTGTTTTTATTTTTAATACTTATAAAACTCCTAGATAACTCATTCCGTTATAAATACTAATTAAAATTATTCCTACAACCATGCATAGATATATTTTATCTACACCTTTTAGTGAAAGTTTTTTTGAAATTATAGGACCAACCGTACCTCCGATTACTCCTCCTGCAACCATCATTACAAATGCTAACCAAACAAATTCAGGTATCCCTTTAAAAATTGTTTGAGCTACGCTTACTCCCTGTGAAAACAGTATTATGTAAATAGAGTTTATTGCTGCTTCCTTTGAGTTTAAACCAAAACATAGATATAAAATCATTAAATTTATTGGCCCTCCACCAATACCTAAAAATGAAGATAATGCTCCTAATAGAAATCCAATTATTAAAGATACCGTTGTATTTTCTATATTAAAAGGTGTAATTTTTGATTTTTGAATAGTGAATATCAATACCCCAACTGTAACTGCCGCTAAAACAAATGATTGAACTGCTCCAGCCATATTTGGATCTCCACTTGCAACTCTTACCCAATCAAACAGCTGTTTACCTAAAAGACCTCCAATAGCTGCCCCAATGGCTAACGGTGTTCCTCTTTTTTTCTCTGGCCTTACCCCTGCCTTACTATTACGATATAGTGTCATCGTTGTCATTCCAAGTACAGTACATCCTGATAAAAAGCTTATTGTCGATACTTGCATTGTTCCCAAAGCATCAAGAATTGGTTTAATAATAACTCCTCCACCAATACCACTTATGGCTCCTAAAATCGATGCCCCAAGACAAACTACAAAATACAATATTTCCATACTACTCCCCTCGTACTATTTTATTTTTTGTTTTGCTTAATTTTATCTGATATTTGACTTATACGTCAACACAATGTTTTTGTATTATTTATTTTGTTTATTTTTTAATCTTTAGTAGCTTTTTTAATTCACTTTTTGTAAATTTTTAGCTGCATTTTCACCTGAAATTTTTCCAAATACCGTTATATCTGTAATAGCATTACTTCCTAAACGATTTTTCCCATGAATATCTCCAGTAACCTCTCCAGCAGCAAATAACCCCTCTATTGGATTTCCATTTTTATCTAAAACTCTACCTTTTGAATCTATTACTAAACCACCCATTGTATGATGAATAGCTGGGGTATTTTTTAGAATATAATATGGTCCCTCTGTAAATGCTACAAGTCCACCTCTTTTATTAAACTCTAAATCTTTTCCATTTTTAGCGTACTCATTATATTTTTCAACAGTAGTTTTCAACTCTTTTGCATCTATTCCAAAATGCTTTGCAGCTTCATCAATAGTATCTGCTTTCACTAAAATTCCTCTTCTTAATAAAGCTTCATACTCTCCTTTATGATGAACAGCTACTTCTGTTTTATCTAGTTGGGCTTGATCCCAGAATAAGTATCCTACTCCACCAGTTTGTTTAGTTATAGCAAAAGAGATTACATCTCTTCTATCTAACTCTTCAACAAAACGTTTTCCCTCTTTATTAACTAAAATTGCACTTCCTGCTAATCTTACATCTCCTGTATAAAGTAGCGCTCCATTTTCTGGATCACAAACTGGATAAGTTTGGATAAACTCCATATCTGTTGTTGCTGCTCCAACTTTTTCTCCCATTACAATTCCATCACCAGTTATTCCAGTTGTATTTGTAGAAAGAATCTTTTCATCCATTCTTGGATCATGTTTTTTTCTCATCTCTATATTTGAACCGAATCCACCACTTGCTATAATTACTCCATTTTTCCCCATAAAATTATGTGTTTCTGTTGGTGTTAAAGCTTTTACTCCAACTACTCTATTTCCTTCTGTTATTAATTCCACTGCATTCATCTCTAAGTAAACTGGAATTCCTAACTCTTTTGCTTTTGCCATTAATTTTCCAATAACTTCTACACCACTTGCTCCATTTGGAACTAAACTTCTTTTAACCGAATGTCCACCAAAAAACATCTGTCTATCTTCAAATACAACATTTACATAATCTTTTAACCATACTGCTCCATCTAATGCGTTATCAGCTAAAACTCTTACTAAATTAGGATTGCTTTCGTTGTCTCCACCTTTCATTGTGTCATTGAAAAATTGATCCTTACTATCTTTCAATCCCTCTTTTTTTTGTACCCAGTTTTCTGGTGCTGCATACTCTGCTCCAGAAATAAGTGTGTTTCCACCTGGAAAAGCCATTTTCTCTATAACAGTGACATTAGCTCCATTTAGTTTCGCTTCTATTGCTGCAATTAATCCCGCTCCACCAGCTCCGATAACAACAACATCATCTTTATGCTCTACAACTTTATCAGTGAATTTTTCTTTAGTCTCTTTAACTCTTCTTAAATCTGTTTTATATCCTGAAAATTTTATTGCATTATTTATAGCTGCTATAACTCCCCTACTTGTTCCTGTTGCACCAGCTACTACATCTACTCCTAGCCCTTGTGTTTGTAAAACTTTTTTTGGAATAATATTTACAGGTGCATCTGATATTATTGGTGTATCTGTATTTGAAATTACTTTTATATCCTCTATTTTATCTTTAGAGAGTTTTACCTCTACTTTTATCTCTCCTTTATATCCATTTGCACTTCCTAAGTATGTTCCCTCTTTAAAATTTTCTCCCATACTTAGATTCCCCATAACTACCATCAACGACAATAACAATAATCTTTTTTTCATTCAAAAACTCCTCCGTATCTATACTAGTATATTTTATAATAATATATTTATAACTAAAAAACAACATTTTATCGTTTTTTTAAACTTATATTTTTTAAATATTAAAAAATAATAATATTTATTA
>NZ_KI518193.1 GCF_000479045.1 Cetobacterium somerae ATCC BAA-474 | reverse complement strand
GATTGCGATAGGTAATCCTTTGATATAATCTCCAGATTTTCCCCCGCACCACACCGTACGTGCGACTTTCACCGCATACGGCGTTCTATCAATATTTTATTAATTATATATATTTAGAAAGTGATTCTAATAACATTTTATATGTTTGATTGCCTTCATAGTATTCAATAGCATTTTTGCTATGAAGTGCCCTGTGTACTTCTGGTTTTAATAGGATTAGGTTTTCTAACGTATCTTTTCCTCCATTTTTTTGAGGTATAATATGGTGAATATGAAAGTTATTATTGCCATTTATGTATTCATTCGTGACTGCACATTTTGAATTATACATGTATCTGACTTTAGCGCGTAATACTTCCCAATTTTTATCACCTAACTCAGTATATCTATATAACCTGTCAATTTCTATTCTGGTTTTCTTTTTTGGAGAGTATTGCTTTGGAACTTTAAATTTACATGCGTCTAATGTGAACAATGTTATTTTATTTACATTCCAAACCTTGTAGTTATATTTGCTATATCTGCGCTCATATAATATATCTTTTTTGTAGTTACCTTTTCCTAATCTGTTCTTGAGAATCCTTGTTAGGATATATCCTATTCTTCCAAGGTCTATATTAACCATTGTAGCAATATTGTAGTAATTTTGAATTCCTAAAATCATAGCATTATACTTAATTGCTTGAGCTTTGCTTTTATATTTTTGTATAATTTTGATTTGCTCCTTTAGCTTCTGCAAGATTTTATGCTTTCTCTTTTCTAAAATTCAAGTTCTGGCAGTTCTTTTCTTCTTATTTCTGACTGCTTTTATTCTGAACCCAAGAAATTCACTTGATTTCTTCTTCAAATTTATAACTTTTGATTTTTCTCTCGAAACCTCTAGTTTCAATCTTTTTTTTAGAAAATTTTTAGTTAATGAAAACATTATTTCCGCATTTTTTCTACTTCTACAAAATAATTTGAAATCATCAGCATATCGCACAAGTTTTACTTCAATAAGTTTCGTTTTTTTCAAAGCTCTCTCTTTGTGATTTTGTGCTCCATAATCGTGTTGAGTCTTTTTTCCACTCCACTGTCTATGAATCCACCAATCCAGCTCATTTAATACTACGTTAGCTAATAATGGAGATAGCACTCCTCCCTGTGGTGTTCCTTTTATACTTTTAATAATTGATCCATCAGGTAATAATACATTAGATTTTAACATAACTTTAATTAGTTTTAATATTTTAGCTTCTTTTATCCCAATTTTATAGAGTTGTTTTATTAACTTATTATGATTTATATTATCAAAGAAACTTTTAATATCAATATCTACTACAAAATATAGATTACCTCTATTTATTAGATTATTATTTAAAGCTATCGCGTTTTCTGCACTTCGATTCGGTCTAAATCCAAATGAATTCGCGTGAAATTTCTTATCTAATATTGGTTCCAAAATTTGTTTTATTGACTGTTGAACTACTCTATCATATATTGTGGGAATTCCTAATGGTCTAGTTTTTCCATTTTCTTTTGGAATTTCTATTCGCTTAATTAATGATGGTTTATATAAACCCACACTTAATTCTACCTTAATTTTTTGTATTATTTGTTCCTTATTTTCAATTATATCTAGTATTGTATTACCATCTATACCTGGTGTTTTACTTCCTTTATTTTTCTTTAAATTACTGATTGCTATTGCTATATTCTTTTCACATATAATTTTATCTATTAGTTTCATAAGTTGCCCACTATACTAGTGTTACATATAGTTTTATTGTCTCGACTTCCTATCATTTCTTATTAATTCTAAATTAAAATAATTATAAAATATTGACTTGGGGCTATCCCTCCACCACTTAT